>CALRXZ020000164.1:0-7214 GCA_943372255.1 Chitinophaga pinensis | reverse complement strand
TCTTCACTCTTCACTCTTCACTCTTCACTCTTCACTCTTCACTCTTCACTCTTCACTCTTCACTCTTCACTCTTCACTCTTCACTCTTCACTTACCTCCATCCATCTCCATCTAAGATATTACCTAATCCTCCCAAAACAGATCCTTCTTCTTTTCTTGTGGTAGTACCATATTGCAAGATTCTACCTGCCAATCGGCTAATGGGTAAGCTCTGAATCCAAACCATGCCTGGTCCGCGTAATGTTGCAAAGAAAACACCCTCACCGCCAAACAAAGTATTCTTGATGCCTCCAACAAATTGAATATCGTAGTCTACATCGGCTGTAAAGCCAACAATACAACCCGTATCAATTTTGATGAGCTCGCCTGGTTGCAGAATTTTTTCTTTTACAAAACCACTAGCGTGTAAGAAAGCCATACCATCGCCTTCTAATTTTTCCATGATAAATCCTTCTCCGCCAAATAAACCAGTGCCTAGTCTTTTTTGGAATTCAATACCTACACTAACTCCTTTGGCAGCACAGAGAAAAGCATCTTTTTGACAGATGATTCTGTGACCCATATGTTGCAGGTTCACAGGAATAATTTTTCCTGGATAAGGGCTAGCAAAGCTTACATGTCTTTTGCCAGAACCAATATTGGTAAAAGCGGTCATGAATAAGCTTTCGCCAACCAAAACGCGTTTTCCTGCGTTCAATAATTTACCAAATAATCCTCCGCTATTGCTTTGTTGACTTCCGTCTCCAAAAATGGTTTCCATGGCAATGCCATCATCCATCATCATAAAGGCACCCGGTTCTGCAATGGCTGTTTCATTGGGGTCTAATTCTACTTCTACGTATTGCATTTCTTCACCAAAAATGCGATAGTCTATCTCGTGATTGTTCATTATGTTTTCTTTTGTTAGCAAATTACTCAGCCCTATCAATCTAACAAATTCCTTTTTGATAATCGGCAAAAAAAAGCCGCCCCCATGCGGGAGCGGCTGTTCAAACAAAAAACCAGGTTAGAACCAACTGCCTATGAACGATTCGTTCACGGTGTTAGCGCTTTTTAATTTTTGCGCGCGCTTGATGCGTTTTGCACGATGTTTTAATAAAGTAATCACCATCATTGGCAAGAAGATGAGGGTTAATGGGGGAATACCCAACATACTTACCCATCTACCGCCATACATATTGCGCATAGGACGTCTTAGCCTTTCAGCAATCAAGTACATGCTTGGTACTATCACCAAGGTCATGAAGAAGGCAAATGCCAAACCAAAGATGATGGTCCAAGACAAAGGCTTCCAGAATACCACGTTGTCTCCTCCAAAGAAGATATGCGGATTCAATTCTGCAAACAATGTGATAAAGTTGATATTGAATCCAATGGCAATTGGCAAGAATCCAAGTATGGCTGCTAAAGCGGTTAACAAAACTGGAATAATCCTAGTCTTACCAGCTTCAATTAAGGCTTCTCTGGTCTTCATACCCCTTGCACGGAGTTCATCCGTAAACTCAATCACCAAGATCCCGTTTTTCACCACAATACCTGCCAAGCCCACAATACCAATACCCGTCATCACCACTGATACACCCATTCCAGTGATAGCAAAACCTAATAATACCCCAATTACACTGAAGATAATTTCCGTTAGGATAATCACTGGTTTGCTAATAGAGTTAAACTGCAATACCAGGATAAAGAGAATCAGCATCAAGGCAATCAACAAAGCTTTTCCAAGAAAGGCACCTGTTTCTGCTTGTTGCTCTCCTTCTCCAGTTTGCTTAATGCTTACGCCATCAGCTTTTTGCTTATAGTTCTCAATATGTGTAGCAATTTCTTGGTTTACAGCAGTTGGGGTATAACCATTCAATACATTAGAGCGCAATGAAATCAAACGTTTTTGGTTCTTTCTTTTTACCATGCCCAATGTGCTGGTTGGTTCAATATGTACCAAAGAACTAATAGGAATATTTTTAATAGCACCACCGCTGGCAAAGTCACGGAAGCTGATCTTCATGTTCAACAACTCTACCAAGTTCTTACGTTGGAATTCGTTGTTGCGTAATTGAATCTTGTATTCGTCTTTTCCTTCTTTGATCTTGCTCACTTCTTTACCAAATAAGGCTGTACGTAAAGCCATACCAATTTGTCCGGAAGAAACACCTTCAATCAAAGCACGCTCTCTGTTTACGGTTAAGGTTAATTCTGGAGTAGACAAATCCACATCCATTTTCAACTCTTCAACCCCGGGTACTTGAATGGAATCTAAGTAGTTTTTCAATCCAACAGCTGTTTTAATCAGGTTGTCAAATTCTTCACTAGATACTTCAATATTCACTGGAGGTTCAGTAGGTGGACCATTTTGCTCTTGGTTCACACTAATTTCTGCACCTGGAATTCCCTTCATCACTAAACGAACACTGTCTAATAAAGGAGCAGTAGCTGCGCCATGACGTTTTTCAAACTCCACAAAATTCACTTGAATCCTTCCTAGTTCTGAACGCGTACTCCTATCTCCACTAGTTGGGTCACTGGCACCAACAGCTACGTTGCTGATAATGCTTTCTACAATAGGATTGGTCTTACCATTTTCTGTACCCAACACTTTATTTACTCTTCCTTCCAACACTTTGGTAATAGAGTCTGTATACAATACATCTGTACCTACGGGTAATTTTACGTAAACAAAAATCTGATTGGGGTCTCCTTTAGGAAAGAACTCTACTGGCACTTTGCGTGCTGCAAAGAAGAATACCGATAAGAAAAATAAACCGATTGTTGCCAATAAAAGGTATACAGGTCTCCAACCATGTAAGGCCCAGCGCAACAAAGTCTCATAATGGTTCATGATCCATGGAAGCGCGTGATTTTGGAAATAGTGAATAGCATCGTCCAATACATATTTATTCAAAATCACCAAAAGCATAAAGAAGATAAGCAGGTTGCCCCAGAATGGTGCACCCAACAGATCTAACAAAACACCAAGAATAATGGCTGCCCAAAAACCTTTCTTTTTAAAGATAGCAGACTTGGGTTCTTTTTCCTCTCCCTCTGGATGATTCATAAAGTCTACCGCAAACACAGGGTTCATGATAAATGCAACTACCAAGGATGCTGCCAAAGTAAAGATGAGCATGGTTGGAAGGTAGACCATGAACTTACCAATAATTCCCGGCCAGAAAAGTAATGGGAAGAATGGTGCCAAAGTAGTTAGGGTACCAGCTAATACAGGAATAAACACTTCACCCGCAGCCATTCTTGCAGAAATAGTAGCAGAGAGTTTACCCTTGCCATCTACAAATATTCGGTGCGTATTTTCAATCACCACAATGGCGTCGTCCACAATAATCCCTAGCCCAAATAAGAGGGCAAAGAGTACAATAAAGTTAAGTGTTACGTGTCCGCCAACTATTACATCGGCCCCAGGTAGGAATACAAAAGCAACAAACATACTCAAGGGAACAGAGAGTGCCACAAAGAAGGCATTCACTACACCCATAAAGAACATCAAGATAACCAATACCAAAATAAATCCAATCACAATACTATTTACCAAGTCTGTGAAAGAAGTACGGGTTTTAATACTCATGTCTCCAGTAATCACCGCTTTTAAGTCTTTGGGAAAACTGGTAGCTTTAATCTCTTCTACAATCTTTTTTACGCCATCGCTGGTTTCAATTAGGTTCTCTCCACTTCTTTTGATAATGTTTAGGGTAACTACATTCTTACCATCTAAACGTGCAAAGCTTTCTTTCTGTTTAACGGTATCTTTAATTACAGCAATATCTTTTAAATAGATAGGAGCACCTGTTTGGTTTCGGACAATGATCTTCTCAATATCATAAGCCGTTTTCAACTGGCCTTTTAATTGCAGGTTTCTTTTCATAGAACCTACTTCTAACAAACCTCCAGAAATGTCTACGTTTTCACGTTGAATGGCATTACTGATATCGTCAAAAGTTACTCCAGCACTTTGCATGCGGTAGTTGTCAACATTAATCTGGAACTCACGTTCTGGTGCACCAACAATGTCTACACGGTTGATCTGTGGAAGATCTTCCAATTTGTCTTTGAGGTCATCAGCGTATTTCTTCAATTTTTGCAAGTCATAATCACCACTAATGTTTACATACATAATGGGCTGCTCACTAAAACTTACTTCTAAAGCCGTGGGCGGCGATGTAAGATCTGTAGGTAGATCCTGTTTGGCCTTATCCATGGCGTCTTTTACCTTCTGCAATGCCACGTCTGTTTTCACATTAGTGTCAAATTCTACCATAATAGCAGAAAAGTCTTGTTGAGAACTACTGGTAAATTTCTTAATCTTAGCACCAGTGATACCCTTGATTTGTTTTTCAATGGGTCTGGTTACAAGGTTTTCAATATCCTTGGGAGAGTTACCTACATAAATGGTTTGAACATAAATGGTAGGAATTACAATGTCAGGAAATTGTTCCTTGGGTAGTGTAACAAATTGGTAGATACCTGCCAAGCTCACAAAGAGCATCATCAGGTAAATGGATGTTTTATTCTTAATACTCCAAGTGGTAGGTCCAAATTCTTTGAACTTACTTTGGATAGTTTCTAATGCGCTCATACGAGTGGTTTAATGGTTTTTCGCAAAAAGGATTGCGCGTATTATTTGGCGTCTGTGGTAATCAATTGTCCGTCATACAAGCTTTGATGACCTTCTACAATTAGTATATCACCAGCTTTTAAACCTGATTTTACTTCTAGTTTGTTACCGTATAACTCGCCAGCTACAACTACTCTTTTACGAGCAACTAATTTTCCGTTTTCAGTTGCTGCCACCATTACAAACCTGCCTTTTTCGTCATTTTGTAAAGTGTTGATAGGAACAGTTACTGCATTATCGGCTTGATAATCTTGAACACGAACCAATGCTATTTGATTAGGACGGAAATTCTTGTCATAAGGAATTTTAGCTTCTACATAAAAGCTCCTACTATTGGGATCAATGATTTTTCCAGCAACGCCAATTTTTGCTTCAAGTGTACGATTAATATCTGGCAAACTAATTTGAATAGTAGTGCCTACTCCAACGCGGTTTGCATAGTTTTCTGGAATCTGTGTAGTTACTTTTAAATCGGTAGTATTTACTACTCTAATTTGACCAGGACCAGCAAACAATTCACCTACACGCACATTCACGTCATCTGCTACTCCGTTTACATCGCTATAAACAGAAGTAAATTTCATCTGCTCTTGGGTAATTTTAATTTGTTCTTCTGAACTCTTCAATTGATTCTCTAAGTTTTCTACATTGTTCTTAGCGGTAATCAATTGAATCTCTGTTCCAATATTTTGTGCCCAAAGATTTTGTTGTTTTTGGTACAAATTTTTGGCAAAAGCTAATTGGGTTTTGATAGATTGTAAACCTTGTTGAGCAGCTACTAAACTTTGTTTAACAATAGCGTCATCTAATTTTAAAATCAATTGGCCCTTGCTTATATTGTCACCCTTTTTAATATAGAGCTCGCGAACCTGACCACCACCACCACGGGGAGTGATAAATGAAATATTCACTGCGTCTACTTTACCTTGAAGGTCAATATAGTGAGTGAATTTTTCAGTTACAATTGGCGCAGTAACTACCAGTTTGCTTTTTTCAACTTTTGAAGAAGGATCCATTTTCAAAACTTCTGCTTCCAGTTTGGTAATATTGTTACCAATTTCTGTTTGTTGTTTTTTCAGGTCTTCTAGTTGTTTTTTCTTAGCGGTTAATTCAGCTGAATCAGTTGATTTAGTTCCGCAGGCGGCCAAAATAAGGATGGCTGCTAGGATTAGGATATTTGGTTTTTGTTGCATGTTGTAATCTTTATATTGTTAGTTGTTGGCTTATAATTTTCCTACTGCTTTGTAAAAATCTACTTTGGCTACAATGGCTCCGTAAAGCGCATTGATATAATTGGCCTGAGCAGTACGCAAGTCAGTTTGTGCTGCAGTGATTTCTGTGTTAGAACCTGTACCCAATTCAAATTTCTTGGTTGTTTGTTTGAACACGTTCTCTGCTAATTCCATATTTTTTTTCTGATATTCCAAAGTGGTGATAGCTGCGCTAAAATTCATCTTAGCAGTTTCCACTTCATTATCAATGCTATTGCGTAGGTTCTCAATTTGATTCTCTGTTTGTTTGAGTTCAATACGAGATTTTTTTAGTTTAGCATCTTTTGAAAATCCATCAAAAATGGGAATAGATACATTTAGTCCAATAAAGGCAGTTGTAAACCAATCACCTTTTCCAAAGAAATTGAATTGGTTTCTTTGTGCGTTCTTGGTATATGCTCCAGTTAATGCTATTGTTGGCAAATAACTCAATTGGTATCTTCTAATATTAAACTCATTCAATTTTTTAGCAAGATTCAAGTACTGATAATCTTTTCTGGAATCATAGGTAAAAGCACTATCCTGTTCAATTCCTTGTTTGATTTTGTCTTCTGTTAGTTGGTCAGTTAATGTCAAACTGTCTTTAACTGGCATGCCAATCAATGTTTTTAAACCTAAATAGCCAACACTAATGCTATTCAAAGCTTTTAGTTTTTCTGTTTCAATATTGGATACCTGAACAGAAATTTTATCAATGTCTAGTTTTTCAGCAAATCCATTCTGATACAAAACTTTAGTGTCATGTAACAATTTGTTTAACCTATCAAGGTTGGCATCATAAATACCAATCTGTGTTTTACTAGCTACTAATTGATAGTAAATTTTGTAGATATTGGTCTTAATGGCTTCTTCTGTAACCTCAACATTTTTGTTCTGGAATTCAATGCTGGTAGATCGGGCTTTTAAGCCAATAAATACCTGACCATCAAACAATAGTTGTTGTAGGTTAACTCCAGCATTGGCGTTAAACTTGGTACCAAATTGCACTGGAATATATGTTCCTGCAGGTTGACCAAAAATTTCACCGGGTAACAATGAAGTTGGAATGGTTAAATAATCGTTTCCGCTAATGGTTCCTGTTACGGTGGGCAATGCAGCGGCGGTAATGTCTCTGTTTGTTTGGTTCTGTACCTGTACATTCAACAGCGCATTTCTTACCTGCACATTGTTCTTGTGTGCATAGTCTACGCACTCTTTGATAGAGAATGCATGAGAACTGCTGTTTTGGGCAAAGGTTTGGATACTTGCTATCAGAAGAAAGCAAAACCAAAGCATGCTTTTAATTGGCTTGTTCATGTGTAATTGGATTTTGTCTT
>CALRXZ020000163.1:0-7259 GCA_943372255.1 Chitinophaga pinensis | reverse complement strand
TGAAGAGTGAAGAGTGAAGAGTGAAGAGTGAAGAGTGAAGAGTGAAGAGTGAAGAGTGAAGAGTGAAGAGTGAAGAGTGACGAGTGATTTTATTATATTAAATAAAGAAACCCAAGGCATGCCTTGGGTTTCTCTTTATGAAGATCTTTGTCTTTTACTAAAACCTAAGCGCAGCTTAGGTAAACTCGTTTACTTAGATTTCCGTCCATTCTTCACTCTTCACTCTTATCTATTCACTAAATCTTCTCCGTTTGCAAAATCATTCTCAAATAGTAAAAAGCTTCTAAGAGAAGAATTAAACTAACATGCGAAGAGGCTCTTCCAACAAGCTTTTCAGCGTTTGTAAGAAAGCAGAACCAGTTGCTCCGTCAACCACGCGGTGGTCACAACTAAGCGTTACTTTCATTACATTACCTGGAACTACTTGACCATTTTTAACAACAGGAACTTGTGCAATTCCACCTACTGCTAAGATGCAAGAATCTGGCGGATTGATGATGGCTGTGAATTGGTCAATCCCAAACATACCCAAGTTAGAAATAGTGAAAGTGCTTCCTTCCCAATCAGCGGGTTGTAATTTTTTGTCTTTGGCTTTTTGTGCAAAGTCTTTTACTTCAGCACCAATTTGGCTCAAAGATTTACCATCGGCGAAACGTACAACAGGAACTAGCAAACCGTCCTCAACAGCTACTGCTACTCCAATATTTACGTGGTGATTATAACGAATACTATCGCCCAACCAACTGCTATTTACTTTTGGATGTTGTTTCAAAGAAAGGGCAGTTGCTTTCAACACCATATCATTAAAACTAATCTTAGTCTTAGCCACTTCATTGATTTTGCCACGAGCTGCAACAGCTGCGTCCATATCAATACTCATGGTTAAGTAGAAATGCGGTGCTGTAAACAAGCTCTCTCCCAATCTGCGTGCAATCACTTTACGCATTTGAGAAACAGGCACATCTTCAAAACTTACCACTCCAGCGGGAGCAGCAGCAACAGGAGCAGCAGCACTTGTTGTAGCAACAGGAGCTGAAGCTGCAGGAGCTGCAGTAGGTGTGTAAGTATCTATATCAGATTTGGTAATTCTACCATTATCGCCAGTACCTTTTACATATTTTAAATCAATGCCTTTTTCGGAAGCTATTTTTTTAGCCAAAGGCGATGCAAAAATTCTACCCTCATTTACTACTGCAGGTGCAGCAGCAACAGGAGCAGGACTTGCAGCTGGAGCAGCAGCTACAGGAGCAGCTGGAGCGGCAGGTGCAGGAGCAGGACTTGCTGCAGGAGCAGATCCACCGGCTTTTGCAGCAGCAACTATAGAAGTTATATCCATTCCTTCTTTGCCAATGATACAAAGTAGGTCATTCACCAAAATCTTTTCACCGGCTTTGGCTCCTTGGTATAACAAAATACCATCCTTATAACTTTCCAGTTCCATGGTGGCTTTATCAGTCTCAATATCGGCCAACACTTCTCCTTTCTTCACTGTATCTCCAACTTGTTTTTGCCAGCCGGCAATCACGCCTTCTGTCATAGTATCGCTCAATCTTGGCATCAATACCACTTCTTCCAAACTGGTTAAATCCAGACTTGTAGCAGGAGGGGCAGTTGGTGCTGGGGCAGCAGCAGCGGGTGCAGGTGCAGCTTCTACAGCTGGTGCTTCAGCAGAAGCGGCAGCGCCACCACTGTGTTTTGCAACCAAGGCAGATACGTCTTCACCAGCCTTACCTAAAATGGCCAATAAGTCATTGACTTGTAGCTTACCACCTTTTGGAGTTCCTATATGCAAGAGAACACCTTCTTGGTAGCTTTCCAGCTCCATTGTGGCTTTATCAGTTTCTATTTCAGCTAATAAATCGCCTTTTTTTACTGTATCACCCACCTGTTTGTGCCAGGCGGCAATGACGCCCTCCGTCATGGTATCACTTAACCTGGGCATTAATATCGCTTCAGCCATAATTCGATTGCTCTTTTAAATGAGCTGTGAAATTACGTTAAAAATGAGAATGATGCTAAAAAAACGACGCTTACTGTCCTTGAGCTAGACTATAGGCCTTTTTACCATCCCACATGTTTAACAATTCTGTAGAACATACTTTATAATCCTGCATTACCCTTTTGTACAATTCCAAAACATCTACCTGGGTAACTGGCAAATCACCAACACTTTCAAAACGGCAGCGATACTGATTTACTAAGTTGGTAAATACGGAACCCTTTGGCCAAACTTGGGTTCCCCTATTACTAATGGTCACCAATTTGAAGATATCTAAAGTATGCTTTAGCATTTTATCAGCAAGAATGGTTGGTTGTTCATTACTTTCAATAAATAAGTCTACACCAACAATCTCTTCCTGACCCATTTCTAAACTTTCCAACATTGGGTTTTTTTCCAATTTAAAATGGGTAGGTGTTACATAATGGTTAGCAATAGCTGGTTTGGGGTTATTGGCTGGTAATTTGCCAAAATTGCCAATGATAGCTGCAGCAAATTCTGAAGTACTTAAAGATGGGGTTGATTTATCACCAAAATCGCCAGTATGAACGCCACTTTCTAATGTATATAATAGGGCATTTTCAATCATAGCTGATGTTTCCATCAAACCTAAGTGACGCAACATCCCAAATCCACTCAACAACAAAGCTGTTGGATTGGCAATATTTTTACCGGCAATATCTGGTGCTGTACCGTGAACAGCTTCAAAAATAGAGATAGAGTCTCCTATATTGGCAGATGGTGCAAATCCCAATCCACCCACTAATCCAGCACAAAGATCGCTGACAATATCGCCCTGCAAATTAGTCAAGACAACAACGTCAAATAAATCTGGTCTAGATACCAATTTCATACAAAGGTCATCTACAATAACATCATCAGCTTTTAACTCTGGATATTCTTTAGCTACCTCATGAAACACTTCTAAAAAAAGGCCATCCGTAACTTTCATGATATTGGACTTGTGACCGCAGGTGATTCTACGCGCGCCTTTTTTCTTGGCCATTTCAAAAGCGTATTTGATCACTTGCAAGGATCCTGGACGGGTAATAAACCTTCTACAAAGAGCCACGTCATGAGTTAACATATGCTCTATACCACCATAAGTATCTTCAATATTTTCACGTACAATGGTAATATCAATGGGAATTCCGGCCTTGCTAAAAACGGTATCAACTCCGTGTAGGGTTTGGAAAGTACGTTTATTGGCATAGGTATTCCAAGTTTTGCGGGCCGTTACATTCACGCTTTTAACCCCTTTGCCCTTAGGCGTTTCCATAGGACCTTTGAACAAAATACCCAATGACTCAATGGTTTCCTGTGCTTCAGGAGTCATCCCATTGCTATAGCCTTTGTCAAAGACCCATTTTCCCATATCAACCACTTCATATTGAAGGGGCACTTTGGCTGCTTCAAAAATGCCTAATACGGCATCCATGATTTCCGGTCCTATTCCATCGCCTTTGGCTACAGCTATTTTTGTCATAAGTCATTGTTTTATGGCGCAAAATTAACACTTGGTAGCATAGGAAAATCGTTAATCTGTTAATAAAATAATGTTAACCGCGTTTAACATCTAAAACACCCAAAAACAGGCTAGATAACATTCCTGCATTTTTACAAACTTATTTGATCCAATTTCATACATTTACTAAAAGCGGCTAACCCATGATATCAAAGATTTCCGAAGGCGTTGAAATCAGCGTAGAGATCTTCTACCAATCCGATTACAGCAATCCGCTGAATCAGGAATTCATGTTTGCTTACCGCATTACTTTAGAGAACCACAATAATTTTACGGTAAAACTGCTTAGAAGACATTGGTTTATCTTTGATAGCAATGGTGAACACCGTGAAGTGGAGGGAGAAGGTGTAATTGGAATTCAACCGGTGCTTAAACCAAGTGAAACTTATCAATATGTGAGTGGTTGCAATCTGAAAACAGAAATGGGCAGAATGCATGGCACTTACTTAATGGAAAACCAGCACAACAAAGAAACCTTTAAAGTTAATATCCCCTCTTTTGACATGATTGTTCCCTTTAAAAACAATTAGTTTTTAAAGGGAGCGGTTAAAATCATCACACCTAATAAGTCTGTTTGCTCCTTTGTGTAAATTCCCAAATAACTGTTGGCAGAAATTTTCTGAAACTGGTGAAACTGGATTCCTTCTAATTTGGGATCCTTTGTTAGTGGAATTAAAAAAGGTTTTTCATTTTCATACCCAATAAGTACAGGTAAAGGTGCATCTTCTTTGTTTGCTCCATAGGCCACCAAATAAAACTGTCCTGCTAATTGTACAGGCAAATGCATATTATAAATTTCATTATAAAATTCATCCAAGCCTTTTTGTTGATAACCCAAAAAGTCTCCCCAATTATTTAAATTAAAGGAATAATACCTTGGTGATCTAGAAGAAACTGCTCTAAACTTAACTGGACTTGTTGGTCTGAATTCTTTGAAATTATTATTGGGATTGAGCATGGAAGACGCATCAAAAATGGGGACATTATTTGAGCTAGCCTGTCTTGAATTTCTATTACCCCTTCCTACACCAGTTGTATTGGAAGGTACAATCTGATTTTGTGATGCTGCATTCAATCTTCTTAAGTCTTCTACATTGGTGGTAGCAGCCTCGCCAAAACGTAATCTGGATAAACTCCGTTGGTAATTTCCTGTAGTATCAGTAAAGCCATAATTAAATGCAGGCAACTCGGCTACCAATCTAATTTTATCTTCCTCTCTTAATAGAAAACTGGGCTTTAGCCCATTGAGCATCCTATACGATTTTCTTGTGCTTTGCTTTTCTAAATGTTGTAAAGCCATTTGTTGAAAAGCATATAATTTATAGTCCAAACCATTACCTCTTGTAATTGGCATGCTTATATGCATAACCCCTTCCGTATTTTTTGAATGACCCTCTAAAAACAAACCGCCTAGTTGAATTTGCTTTTTACCTGGATTTTCTAATGGTAATAATCCCAAAATTTTCTTTTTCTGAAAGCCAAAGGATTCCGTAATCATTTCATCACTTTCAAAAGGAACCGTATGAATATTTAAACTACTAGATAGCCTATAATTCATAGGCTTATCATAGACTAACAAATGAATATTGCCATAGGAATCTAATAATAGATTACTTACCGTATCTAATTCTTGTTTAAATGAAAAAGTATAAGCTATTTCCTTTTTAAGGTCAAGGTTTCTATTGGTTAAATGGCCGTATAAAAAAGCAGAGTCTTGATTATATACCCATACATGATAAAAAAGAAAAAAGTTTTGTTGTTCGTTGGTTACTAAATCATACCTACTTCTTCTAAGATCTGGCAAAGGAAATCCTGAACGCTTAATGGTCTTCAGATTCAATGAATGATCCATTTCTAGCAGGTTCATGTGCATGGAATCATTGTATCGAAAATAAAATAGAAATTGGAGGCTAGTATCAGTTTTGATAAGTTGATACCTAGAACGCAAGAATTCTGCAGGCATCCTTTTCTTTTCTAATAATTGCATGTCTTTACTGAAACTGCAAAGACTAACCGTGTTGGTAGGGCCTAATTCTAAAAACAATAATTTATTATCAAGGGCTGAAATAAAAGAAGGATTATTTATGACAGTATCTGGTAAATTATAAAAATTAGCAACAGGCAACTGTGCCTTGGCGGGCAAGTAAGAAATGACTGCAAATAACAGTAGGGTTTGGATTTTGTATGTTAATTTCTCTAACAAAGGCATTAGATTGTTCTATTTCCTAAACGATTGATTTGACTATTCGGTTGCTTTATCTTGGTTTGTATTTAGCTTCTTCAAATATTTTTCTGGCAGGGGTGTTCATTAATTTGGCTAAATCTAAATCAGCATGATTTTCCATATATTTTTGCACTATTTTCCATCCCACAAATTTGCCAATAAATCCTGGAAAATTAGACCCCAAAGCCGGAGTATTGGGTGCTTCATTCATATACTCCTTAGTAATCTCTGGTTCAGTTACATACAAGAGATTGTTTTGAATAAAAAAGGCCCAAATATTACTTTCATTACTATTACAATCTACAACTTGTTGCTCAGTATATCCCAATTTCAAACTATCGGGCAAATTGGGTAAAAAATGATCCAACAAATATTGTCTTTTGCCGGTTTCTACCAATTGATCTACCAAGGCCATTCCTAAACTTTTATTTGGATAAAGGTCTTCAATAATATTATTCATGCAATTAACAGGAATATACGCTTGATCAAACTTTCTGGATAAATAACTGGGATATAGTTGCTGCCCCATATCTGTTTTATACAAAGAATAGTCTCTTCCCATATAAAGTTGTAATCCCACGGCAAGGGCATCCGTTGTAATGATGTTTCCATAACTATTAATGGGACCAATAAAAGTGACCAGATTGGAAGGAACCGCATAGTTGGGAAAATAATATTTCACATATTTAAGCCCCATCTCAACTTGGTCTGCTGTTGGCTTAAAATTGGCAAAATGCTTTTTCGCAGAATCATACATCAAGCGATAACTATTACTAAATGACTTGACATCTGCAATAGCAGTTGAAGGGGTAGTACCCATGATATTGAAAAGAAAATCCTTAGCAAAACCGGGATAGTTCCTTTCAAGTTCATTCAAAGCCTCCTCTAAATGAATGGTATCTAAGCCAAAAAAAGCGTCTTCAAAACGTTGCACTTTGAGTTTCACAGGAATTTTTGAAATATCAGGAGCGGATGGCTTGGTCTTACAACCTAGAAAAAACAGTAGTAAAAGGCAAATTGGAATCCGCTTCATTATTGGTTTTTGAGTATTGGAAAGATTGAAACAACCAGTTTTGGAAATTGTTGCCCCACAAAATAAGCCTCATTGCCAATAATTCGTGAAATTCGCCCTATGAAGATTTTCCTGGCCCAACAAAATTACCATATTGGCAATTTTGAATACAATACCAACAAGATCATAGAAGCCATTGAAACCGCAAAAGCTGCCGGTGGCGATTTAATTCTTTTTAGCGAAATGAGTGTCTGCGGATATCCCGCCAGGGATTTTGTGGAATTCAACGATTTTCTTGCAAAGTGCCAAGAGTCCATTAACAAAATCAAAGAACACGCCGATACCATTGGGGTCTTGGTTGGTGCCCCAGTTAAAAACACCCAATTAAAGGGCAAGGACCTATTTAATGCTGCTTTCTTTTTGTATGAAAAAGAAGTAAAAGCAGAGATTCACAAAACCCTTCTACCCACTTACGATGTTTTTGACGAGTACCGTTATT
>CALRXZ020000162.1:0-7310 GCA_943372255.1 Chitinophaga pinensis | reverse complement strand
GTTTATATGATCTTGGCCTTCTGGATCAATATCAAGAACTATATTCTTGCCGCCCGTAGGAATCCCTTGCGCAATTGGTAGTTGACAGTTCTAATTGCAATTACATGGTGTAATGGAAACTTTAGTTGAATCCAAGAACATCAGTCTTTTACAAACTTCTAGATAACCGCCCTGCGTATCTTAATTAATTGTTCCAATAAAGGTTCCAATAAATCTAATTGTAACATATTGGCTCCATCACTTTTGGCTTCTGATGGTTTTGGATGGGTTTCAATAAACAGCCCATTTGCGCCTGTGGCGATAGCCGCTTTGGCAATGGTTCCAATCAATTGAGGATTCCCCCCAGTAACACCCGATGTTTGATTGGGTTGTTGTAGGGCATGGGTACAGTCCATGATCACAGGTGTCTGGTGTTCCTGCATCCATGGAATATTCCTATAGTCTACTACCAGATCTGTATACCCAAAACTATTGCCCCTTTCCGTTAGCATTATTTGTTCATTGCCCACTCTGCGTATTTTATCCACGGCAAATTTCATAGAAGGGCCGCTCAGGAATTGTCCTTTTTTTACATTAACAATCTTGCCTGTTTCGGCAGCAGCTACCAATAAGTCCGTTTGACGGCATAGAAACGCGGGAATTTGAAGAATATCAATAAAGGGGGCAGCCATGGCGGCTTCTTCGTGGGCGTGTATATCTGAGGTTGTTGGTAAGCCAAATTGGGTACCCACTTTCTTGATTAACCCAAGTCCATTATCATCCCCAATACCCGTAAAGGAATTGGCACTGGTTCTATTTGCTTTTCTATATGAAGCTTTAAAAACGTAAGGAATTTCTAGGTTTTTGCAGATTCCAGAGACTCTATGGGCAATTTCCATAACCATTTCTTCAGATTCTACCACACAAGGGCCAGCAATCAGGAAAAAATGGTTGGGGTTATATGACTGGTTTTGAAATAAATCTGTTAAGTACTTAGGTAACATGGGCAGGGTTTTATGAAATGTAATTTCGCTTGCGAAAATAAGTGAAATCAACCGACCATCCATTCTTGGATATAATCTAAAAGATAACCACTGTTAGTTTGGTGAATAGCTTTATTTTTGAAGCCCTTAAAAAACTCATATGGCAAAAGATAAAATTCTAGTAATTGGTGCTTGTGGACAAATAGGAGTGGAGTTGACCCTTGCACTGCGTAAAATATATGGTTCTGCCAACGTAGTAGCTTCTGATTTAAGGGAGGAGAATGAGTTATTAAAAGGTACAGGTCCCTATGTAAGCATGGACGTAATGAACAAAGAAATGCTGCATGTTCAGGTGATTCGTCAAAATATTACTCAGATTTATTTGTTGGCTGCTATTCTCTCTGCCACAGGTGAAAAGAATCCCAACTTGGCTTGGCATTTAAATATGCAAGGCTTACTCAATGTACTAGACATTGCCAGAGAAGAACATTTAGACAAGGTTTATTGGCCAAGTAGTATTGCTGTTTTTGGTCCTACTTCTCCTAAACAGCTTTGTCCCCAGCAAACCATTATTGAACCTACCACGGTTTACGGCATTAGTAAATATGCAGGAGAATTCTGGTGCAATTACTATCACCAACGCTATGGGGTAGACGTTCGTAGTATCAGGTATCCTGGACTGATCAGTTATAAATCTGCACCTGGTGGAGGAACTACGGATTATGCCATTGAAATTTATTTAGAAGCATTGGCAGAGAAAAAATACAAATGCTTTTTAAGAGAAGATAGTTATTTGCCCATGATGTATATGCCTGACGCAATTAGGGCAACCATGGAATTGATGCACGCAGCAGCCAATCAAATCTCTGTTAGAACTTCTTACAATATTTCTGGAATGAGTTTCTCACCCAAAGAAATTGCAGCTTCTATTCAAAAAAGCATCCCAGATTTTAAATTGACTTGTGAACCTGATTATAGGCAAGCCATTGCCGATAGTTGGCCTCAAAGCATTGACGATTCAGTAGCCAATCAGGATTGGGGTTGGAAGCCGGAATATGACCTTGATAAAATGACTTTAGATATGATTGAAAATTTGAAAAAATAATTTTTCAAATTTTCAGAGTGAAGAGTGAAGAGTGAAGAGTGAAGAGTGAAGAATGAAGAATGAAGAGGGAAGAATGAAGAGGGAAGAATGAAGAGGGAAGTGGGAAGGAAATAGAATGGATTAAAAATAAAAAAGGGTTCTACTTTAGTTGAAAAGTAGAACCCTTTTTTATTTAGGAATACGTTTTTTAAGTATTGTCTGAATTTGGCAGCAGCCTAAACTAGAATCGGAAACCAATGCCAATTCCAAGACCTCTAACACCGGCCCAAGGACCATCGGTTTTAATAGTTGCACCATTTGCATTGACGGTTGAAGTAAACGTAAATGGATCAGCTGAAATTTCATTCAAACTTTGTTGTAATGCAGCTTGTTCCTGCGCACTTAAAGGAGCAGGGGCAACAAAAACCAAGTCACCTTTGCTGTTACCATAATGTGCTCCAACTAACCAGAAATCCAATACAATTGATTTGGATAAATTAGCTTGAATACCCATCATCAATCCACCACTGGTAGATTTGATTGAACCAGCAAAATCTGCGGTGGTAGTTACATTTTGTCCTGCAACTACAGTAGTATAATTAATAGGAGCTGAAATATCAAAATTGGCAAATCTGCCAAATGGAGCCAGATAAAACCCTTTTAAATTGCCCTTTCCCAAATAAAAATTTAGTTGAGGGGTAATGGCTGTATTACCCATTTGAAACCTACTGAAATTAATGTCATTACTATTGATCACATTGGTCAACTGACTTTCAAATGGAACTGTACCCTTGGGCATAAACCTATAACTGATTGATGCAGAAATATGTTTGGTTAATCCTCGTTCATAGGTGAAATGGTAGTTCTTAAATACTAAAGAACTGAGGTTCCATTTTACAATATTTCTTTTAACAGACACCGAATTTGATGAAACAATTTTGCTGTTAGAAAGGCTGTCTTGAGAAAAAGCTGAATAACCAATTAATAGTAAAAGGCCAATAAATAGGGTCTGTCTCATGTGTTATTTTTTTTAAATATATGCTATAAACACCAAGGAAACAATACCTCTAAAAGATTATTTTCCTGTTAAGTCTGCTACGGTCTTGTTCTCTAGAATTTGAAGCATATTGTCCCTAACCTCAATCATAACATGATTAAGACCACAATTTTTTTCATCACAGTCTTTGCATTTTTTATAAAAATTCAGGCTTACACAGGGTAGTAAAGCAATGGGCCCCTCAATTAAACGCATCACTTTTGATAAAGGGATTTTTGTAGGATCCTGTTTTAAAAAGTAGCCACCTCCTTTGCCCTTCTTGCTTTCAAGCATGCCAGCTTTGCGCAGTTCAAGCAGGATATTTTCCAAAAATTTAAGCGGTATTTTTTTCTTTTTAGAAATTTCGGCAATGAGCACAGGCAGGTCTTTTTCCTGTTCGGCCAAATAGGTAAGTGCTTTAAATGCGTATTGCGTTTTCTTAGATAGCATGATTTTTGGGCTAACTGCCGTTAATTTGAGGGTTAATTTAAAGAATTTCAGTTTCTTTACACAAATTAAAAATATGTACAAAAATACAAAGTATATCCTGACCCTGATGGTAATGCTTTTTGTTGCTGGAAAATCTTCCGCACAGTTCAAGTTACCTCATGCCCAAATTTTTGCAAATGTTAACTATGCAACTCCAACCAATAGCAGTTTTAAAGACGCATACAAAGCTGGATTGGGTGGTGAAGCAGGTGGTGGATTGGGGCTAGGTTCAACCATGTTGGTTGGAACTTTAGGTTACCAAACTTTTGCCAATACCAATGGAAACCTTGCCGGCAATTTGAGAATGACTACCATTAAAGCCGGACTTAGACAGTACATTTTCCTTGGCAAAATTTTTCTATTAGGAAACCTAGGTAACGCCAAAATGTCTTATTCCAATGTAGGTATTACTTCCAATAGTTTGATTTATGAATATGGAGCTGGAGTACGTCTTTTTGGATTGGAATTACAAGCTACCCAAACAGGTTGGAATCAACCTATTCCAGCAGTTAGTACATCAAGAGCATTTAATATAAAACTGGGATTCTCTTTTAAAATCTAATAGGTAATTCTATAATTGAAAAGCCATGCAGTTTTGATTGCATGGCTTTTTTTTGCGTTGTATGATTAAAATTGATTATAAGCCCAATACATCTTTCATGTTGTAAATACCCTTTTTCCCTTTCAAAAATTCTGCCGCAAGAACTGCGCCACCAGCAAAACCAATTCGGTTATGAGCCGTGTGCGTAATCTCAATATCATCCACCGAAGAGGTATATTTAATGGTATGTGTTCCGGGTGCAGGATCTATTCTTTTAGAAATGATGGATAGTTCCTCAGAAGCATTAGCAGTATCATTTACCCAATTCTTTTTCCTACTAATGGCTGCCAGCACTTGTTCAGCAAGGGTGATAGCAGTTCCACTTGGTGCGTCTTTTTTTTCTGTGTGGTGAATCTCTTCCATCAACACATTGTATTCGCTGTGAGATTCCATTAAGGCTGCTAAATATTTGTTCAATTCAAAAAACAAATTAACGCCAATGCTATAATTACTAGCATAAACTAAAGCGCCAGCACTTTGTTCGGAACGCTCTTTAACAATATCCCATTTATCTAGCCAACCTGTTGATCCACAAACCACAGGAATACCTAGATCCAAACATTTCATTACATTTTCAAAAGCACTAAGGGGTCCAGTGAATTCAATAGCCACATCGGCCTTGGCTAAATTTTCTGCATTAAAATCAAGGGCATTATTTATATCTATTTTCAATACAATTTCATGACCTTTTGAAAGGGCAATTTGTTCTATGGCTTTGCCCATTTTGCCATAACCAATTAATGCAATTTTCATATCAAAATATTTGCTTTTCTATCTTACTTCATAGAGTTTTTTTGCTGGTTTTTTGGGATGGAATGTGACCATCAAACCAGAACTCTTTGTGTTGGGATTAAATTGCGGTTTTAAATTCATGCTTAAGTTATTGCTAACGTCAAAATCTTTCAAATGGCCAAAAACTGTAGCGTCTACTACATTTAGGCCCCAAGCCAATAAGAAAAATAAAATGCTATAATCCCTATCACGCCTAAAACTATTTCTATAACTCTGAAGCGATGTAGTACTCAAGTTTTTTAAATCTGGATCAATAGCTGCTAAACCCGTGGTGTCTCCAGTAGTTTCAAAATTGTATTTTGCCTCGTAAGCATATTTTGTTTTCTTATACCAATTGTTATTGTATACAAACATCACAGTTGGAATGGCAATGGCACCATAAACCAAGGGGATTTTCCAATATTCACGGTTATAAGCTTGACCCCAGCCTGGAATTATTGCAGACCTTCTGGTGGCTTTTCTGGGATCGTGTTTAACTACACTATCTTTTTTTATCAATGACCCAGTATCGGCAACAGGGCTCATGGAATTGCTTGGAACAACTTTTTGGGTACTGCTGTCTGTTTGTGCACTTGCATGCAGAAACAGCAAAAAGTTAACTAAGAACAATATGAGAATTCGATATGGATTCATGTAGGATTAACTGACCGTAACATGCATAGCATCTAAAATCTTATTCAGTTCTTCTAAAGAATAATATTCTATACTAATGCTGCCATAGCCTTTTTTGTTATGCGCCATTCGGACTTTTGTTCCAAAATGCGATGCTAAATTATCCTCTATTTTTCTGTATGCAGGAGGCAGTTCATTTTTTACAGAAGGTTTAACAGCCCCCTGTTTGTCTGCCTTATACATTTTGCGAACCAATTCTTCAGTTTGTCTTACACTCAAACCCTTTGAAATGATTTCTTTGAAAACAAATAATTGCTTGTCAATAGTATCAATATTTACCAATGCGCGTGCGTGTCCCATGCTCAAAGAACCATTACGAACAGCAAGTTGAATATCTGGTGGTAACTTTAGTAGTCTAATATAGTTAGTAACAGTACTTCTTTCTTTGCCCATACGCTCGGCTACCTGTTCTTGGGTATAGCTCAATTCCTCCATCATGCGCTTATAACTCAAAGCAATCTCCACTGCATTCAGGTTCTCTCTCTGCAAGTTTTCCAGCAGTGCCAGTTCCAGTAACTGTTGATCGTTAGCCTGTCTAATATAAACTGGAACATCTTTTAATCCAGCAATTTTAGAAGCCCTAAACCTACGTTCTCCGGCAATTAATTGGTATTTGCCATTGGCCAATTTTGAAACGGTCAATGGTTGAATAATATCGTGCAGTTTAATAGAAGTGGCAAGTTCATTCAAAGCCGTCTCATCAAAATCCCTTCTTGGCTGTTTTGGATTGATCACAATTTCAGTAATAGCTAATCTGTTGGTTCCAGTTGCTTCTTCTACCACATTGGTTTTTAAATTGCCTTCCGTGGTTTTTAAGTCCGCGTCTATATTTTGTAATAAGGAACGGATTCCTTTGCCTAGGAGATCCTTGTTCTGTTTGGGTGTGCTCATCTTAATGGCTATTTGGGACTATTCAATGATTCTTTCTTCGTTACTCATTTTGGTGAGTCCGTTGTTTTGCAATATTTCTTTTGCAAGATTGAGATAATTAACGGCACCCTTACTTTCTGCATCGTAAAGGATGACTGGCTTACCAACACTTGGTGCTTCGCTCAGTCTGGTATTTCTGTGAATAATAGTAGAAAATACCATATCGTCAAAATGTCTTCTTACTTCACTTACTACTTGATTGCACAAACGCAGTCTACCATCGTACATGGTCATTAAAATGCCTTCAATTTTCAATTCAGGGTTTAACCTATTCTGAACAATCTTAATGGTATTCAAAAGCTTACCCAAACCTTCTAGGGCAAAAAATTCACATTGTACGGGTACAATTACAGAATCTGCAGCCACTAAAGAATTTACTGTAATTAGGCCAAGAGAAGGAGAACAGTCAATGACTATAAAATCATATTTCTCTCTTACTTGATCCAAAATTCCCTTCATCACATTTTCACGATTGGGATAATTGATCATTTCAATTTCAGCACCTACCAAGTCAATATGAGAAGGCATTATGTCTAAATTGGGAACATCACTTTTTAAGATCACATCCGTTGCAATGGTGTTATTGACCATACAGTCATATAAACTGCTGGTAATATTGTGCAGGTCAAATCCCACCCCAGTGGTACTATTGGCCTGTGGATCCGCATCTACCAACAAGGTGCGGTATTCCAATACAGCCAAACTTGCTGCAACATTAATGGCGGTGGTAGTTTTTCCCACCCC
>CALRXZ020000161.1:0-7716 GCA_943372255.1 Chitinophaga pinensis | reverse complement strand
TGTTTGTAGAAATGGTTGGTTGCTGAGAATAAACTTGTTTTTCAGATCCCCCATAAACTTTGACAGAAAACTGTTCTGCCCCCCTTAACAAATTTCTATGTCTCCAAGTCAAAGAAATTTCTGTACCAGCACTGTTATTTGATTTTGTTAACCCAGAAACTTCTGCTCTTAATGATTTAATAGGTGCAGGTGTTAAATAATAAAATGCATTAAGCGATGGCTGACTAGTTGTATCTGTTTCTTGAAATCTTGCTTTTACAAATTTATACATACCAAGATTCACTAACCGCTTTAGCGACTGATTATGCATTTCTCTACTGTATAAATCTCCCGGTTTGAATACCAATGCTCTTCTAAATACAGATGACCTAACTTTTCTTTGTGGGTCATAAATATGATACCCGCTAGAAAATCTAGATTGCTGTTTAACAATTTGCATACTGGTGTCAGTTTCTGCTGTATAATCAGCAAATACATATATTTCATTCAACCGATATTCCTGTTTAGCTTTTTTAGGTGTTTCTTTTTTTAATCTAAGCGTCATATCTACTTGGTGATTACCAAGAGCAGAATCTACGTCTGCAATCAAAAAATCAGGATTAAAAAAGTACATCCCTTTTTCTTTTAAACCTGCGTCAATTCTTACTCTTTCAGATTTGATCACATCTAAATCATACCTACCCCCTTTTTGCAAAAAACTTGCATGTGATAATTCATGAATGTCTTTACCTAAGGCAGATACGGTGTCAAATTGGAATTTAAGATTTCTAATTTTGTAAGAAGGCTGCACTAAAGCATGATAAACTACTTTTAATTCTTTATTTCTTTTTGTGGTGTCTACCGTAACTGTTGATCCAAAAAAACCACGATTTTCTAATCTATTCTCTAAGATTGCAACATTTTTATTGATGTCAATGCCACTTCCAAGAACTGGCGGCTCCCCTATCTTGTTTTTAATCCAATAGCTCAAGCCCTTCCCTTTTGGCTCACCCATCATATTATATACGGCTAACTTATAAGGGTATCCAAAAAGATTGGCATTGGGCTTTTTCCTAATCAATGAAGCCAACTCTTCTTTGGCATCATTGATATCCAATTTCATGGTATCATTTGCCTTTACAATCTCAAACTTAGAACCTTTGTACAAAGTCTCATTATCAGGCAAATTCTTGGTTACATTGCAAGAAAACAGCAGCAATAAAAGCCCTAAAAATAATATATTGTCCCTTTTCCTCATTGTTTGGGAACCAATTTAGGTTCTGATTGCTTTTTATTCTTTGCTTCTTTATCTGATGCAGCTTTCTTTTTGAAAATCTCTCTCCAATGATCATATTCAAGGGTAATTACAAATGTAAGTCCAGTTTCAATAATTTGCCCTTCAATTACTCCTTCATAACTATTCTTACTATAGGTTCGTAGCATATACCTACCGTCTTTACTTAAAAGATAGTCAACTGTAACGTCTCCTGCAATCATAGAAGCATTTGAAGCTGAGCTTCCACCTTCTATTGGAACATTGGTACCCACATTTACCTTAATTCTATCATTATTCATGGTTCTGGACAAACCAACACGTAAGTCTGTTCTAGTTTGAACCGTTCCCGATGAATAATCATCCTGTGATTCTAGACCAACATTAATATCAACTCCTTTAATTAATCCGCTAGCTACTTTGTTTAATTGATCTGATAGAATGCCACTTACACTTTGGCGCATCATTGTACCTGTTGTAGTGGTACCTGTATTATTTTGTGTAATATCTTCCCCAATAAACCTACCTAAAATTAATAGTGCAAAAACTTGCTTGTTGATTTCAGACTCATCTAGTCTCAATTGTGTAAGCTTGTCTTCTACAACCGGCCATTTAGAAGCTTCTGGTTCAGGAATGACAACATCAAAACTAATCTGTGGCTTTAGTAGATCCCCTTTCATGATTAAATAGACTTCAACTGGCAAACGCTGCTTATACTTGTTTAACTCTGTATTGGTAAGCCCCCCTAATTCAGATTCTACCAAATCAATAGGTGAAGCCTTGGTGGTATACATTGCTTTAATATCTACAATAGCACTCATGGGGTCACCTGTCCAAGTAATGGTACTACCCTTAACAATTTCAAATTTCTTTTTAAGCAGATTAAATGAAATTTGGTACGAGCCTTTTTGCACTTCATACAAACCAGTAAGACTTAACTTACCACTTTGGTCCATTCCTGCAGAAAGACTAGACTTGCCTCTAACGGTAAGTGCATCTCCTGTTCTGCTATCAATGACAAGTGTAAAATTGGCCGAAGTATCTGTTTCAATAATGGCGCTTAGAATAAGTCCTTTCATTAAAGATAGCTTTTGAGCTAAGGTATCTGAAAGGTTAACTTGATAAGTACTATCGGAATTTTTTCTGGTATCAATAAAATTCACAACACCTTCCCTACTTTGTAATTCTGGATCACTACTAGGAAGAACCACTGTTAAATCAGTTTTTTTGTTGGCCCTTAGTGTAGCATTCAATTCGGGGCTTTCCAAACTGCCCTTTAACTTGACATTTGCGTCCATATTTAATTTGCCATAAAACAATTGGTTATCTGCTTGAGTAGAATTAATCAAATTAAAATCATTTGCATTAAGACTAAGATCCAAAGCAAAATTTCGTAAATCGGCAGTTTGAATATTCCCATCTAAAACAGCTTTTTTGCCAAGTGTATCAGTCAGAGTAAAATGGTCAAAATGCAATCCATTATCAGTTACTAGTACCTTTTCATTTTCTAATTGAAATTTTTGTCCCAACATGGTTGGTATTACAAAAGCTTTTTCAAATTGAAAATCACCATTAAGGCGTGGCTTTTCCAAATTACCTGTCAAATGCAGATTGGCCTGCATGACCCCGCCAACATCCCTTATATGGCCTGCGGAAAAAGGAATAATACTGGTCATACTCAAACTATCCATTAAGAGCCTAAGATCCATATTACCTTCGCCAGTATCATAAAATCCATTTACACTGGCATGGGTAGCATCCCCAGTTAGTACAATATCGGCCTTATATCTATTGGCAGTTTCATTATCTACTTTTATTTGAAGATCCCCAATAGCCCTTTTATCATAGGCGAAACCAGCAATAGAAATATCAGAAGTAAAAACGGGTTTTGTGGTAGCATTTCTAATAATTGCTTGGCCATTAATGACACCTTCAGCACCAATAGAATCCTGTCGAATCATATCAGTAATAGTCCTAATGCTAAAATTTTTAAAAGAAAGATCTAATGGGGAACTAGCAATATTCTCCCTATTGTTTACAGCAATAGATTGGTCTTTGTATTGAAGTAATAGATTCCTAATTAATAAACCTGAAGAATCATAAGTGATTGCGTTTAATGGGTCTACTTGCCAAGTTTGTTTATTTAACAACAAACTGTCAGGATTTAAATGAAACTTTAATCCTTTACCCTGCTGTTTCATGGATAAAGAAAGTTGATAGATTTTTTCAGCTATCTTATTTCTAAAAATAAGGTTCCCATAAACAGTGTTTTCCAATATAGAACCGTTAAAAGTTGCATTATTTAACAATAGACGCTTTATAGCAGCATTTTCAAAACCAACATGATAGTTGATTGCAGTTTCACCAGTACCCAGATTTGCATGCAATTTCCTAATCCTATTTCCATCATACTGTATGAGTGGCGCATTTAATTGAAGGTCCAATAGATTCCTATCAGAAACAAAATGCATGGTAGCCCCAATGGTATCTGTTCCCTTTAATTCAGGCATGAACTGTAAAACAATAGGTGAAGTTCTAAACTGAAAACTAGCCCTCCAATCTTGGGCAGCAAATGCTGTGTCTTTAAAATCCTGTAATTGATAATACTTATTAATACTATGCTGTAGCGCTATAGGCAATTCCGTTAAACGATATTTTCCAAGCAAGTCTGCAATTAAAGGTTTAGAAAACAAAGTCAAATGATTTTCAGCACCTTCAATACTAGCTTTTATTCTAGCAGTATCAGTTGAAAAATGATGCCAACCACGTGAAAACTTAATCTGGCTAATAAAAGCTTCCCCTTCTAAGGAATCAGGATTGGTATTAGAAAAATCAACTTTTAATTTTGCATGTAGTGCAAAACTGTCATTTGTAAAATGCAAGGCTTTGAAATTCATGGTATCCAATAATAGATCTAATTTCAAATCGGGATATCCTTGTTTTAAATTGGTATTTGCCTGTAAATTAAACTGGATATTCGGGTCGTTTATAAGAGAACTGATTTGAAAATTTCCATGATCAGCTTTTCCATCTATTAATAAGTTCTGATAATTATACCCCTTCAATTGAAATTCCTGTAAAGTTGCTTTTGTATCTGCTACTAAAGTTTTATAATCAAACCCAACACCTTTCACTTGGGCTTGCATAGAAATTTTTCCCAACAAACTATCTTTTTGAAGTAGTTTACCCAAATCAAATCGATCTAAATTTAAACTTGCATCATAACTTTTTTTATTTAAGGAAAGTACTGCATTCAAGTCCAAATTACCCGAACTTGTTATGGCTTTAAATTTGGTCCCAAAAGATTGGATGGTTCCATTAAAACTACCCGCAACCTTAATAGTTTCTGGAATGTTGATATTAGTAGGGATGGTTTTTGCAGGCAAAACTTGTAATATATCTTTCCTACTGGTTAACAGAGTAATGGAGGGTAGTTGAAAATAGGTTTTGTTTATATCAGGCAAGCCCTTAATCCTTCCATTTAGTTTCACTTGTGTTCTACCATATCCTTTGGCATATACATTTGATAAGGACAAATCAGACAATTTTCCTTTAATGGATGCTCCAGCTTCAATGATCAAATTTGTATGTTTAGATAATTGCTTTTGTAAATTTGGACTCAATAATAAAAGATCTGAAATAGCTAATTTGGAATCTTTTAAATTCAAATCAATCTTTGAATCGCCAATTTGCTTGGTCAAAGATTCAAGAGAAGCATAGCTTAGTTTGAAGTCAGTTTGAATACTTGACTTATTTGTTTTTAGTTGAAAGCCTTTTACACTTGCCTGCTCATTTGAATATGAAAATGTAGACACCAATTCTTTCAATTCAAAACCCGATTTTTCTTTAAAATCAAGTTGCACTATTTTTCCAGCATATCCGGTTGACGAGAGGTCTAGACTATCTGTTTTAATGTTTAGTCCCTTTACATTCAGATGAAAATAATCCATACCAACATTCTGAATAGCATGTTGGTCATCATCAAATTGAATATTAGCATTAGTTATATTGAACTGATTTGCCAAAACACGCCAAAATGTCTTTAAAGACTTTGCTGTATCAGGTGCTTGCTTACCAACATTTTTAACTTGATTTACAGGTTTTCCTAAACGGACATAAATATTAGCTGAATCTGCCTGAAATTTCTGAACTGGGATGAGAAGCTGATTTAAATTCAAGACACCAGCATGCAATGCCAGTTGCTTCACTTGAATATTTGTGGATAAAAGAGAACTTGAATCTGTTAAAACAAAACCTAAGTCCTTTAATTGGATAAGTCCCGTTTCGTAGGTAGCAATAGTTGGTTCTATTTTTTTGATAGTTGTTTTAAATAAGCCAATAGAAACCCTACTATCTAATCCCGCTAACTGATCTTTAAACCTGAAATGAACATTGCTTAATTGTACTAAACCAAACTGGAAGATCATTGGCTTAGAACTATCTTTTTTTACTTTTTTATTAGAACCTGAATCAAAAGCTTTAATGATATAATCAAAATTGAAAACAGTATCCGGTTTATTCCTTAGAATATTGACAGTAAAATCTTTTAACTCAACATTGCTAACTGAAACTTTGTTATTCAATAAACCCAACATAGAAATGTCTACTAATAACTTTCCTCCAGCTAATAAGGTATCTTTTTGGCGGTCTTCAAAATAAACGTTTTGTAATACAATTCTATTGGGAAAATCTATTCCTAAGTGCTGAATGACAACTTTGGTTCCTAGTTTTTTCTGCAAATAATTAACCGTTTTTTCTTTGGCAAAGTCTTGAACAAATTGAAAACGGATCAATATCCATACCAACACCAATAAGCCAACCAAAGAAACAGCCACCCAGAAAAGGGCCTTTAAAACTATTCCCGGGATTTTTTTAAAATTGGCTTTGTACATGTTTTACAGAAACTAGCAGCCCGGAGGGAACCGGCTATTTCTGTGAAGATAGCAAAATTAACTAGGAAAGGGGTAGTGAGAGTATGACTGTGGTACCTTTACCCAGCTCACTTTCTAAGGAAATTGAACCGTTATGCAATTCCATAAATTGCTTTGCCACCACTAATCCCAATCCAGACCCCATATAATTGATGGTATTTGTAGCCCTATAAAAAGAATTAAAGACCTTTTCTAATTCATCTTTAGGAATGCCAATACCGCTATCTATGACCCTGATTTCTACTTTCCCAGGTAACTCCGTAATACATATTTCTGGGTTTACTGAACCAGATGAGTACTTAAAGGCATTGGAAATTATATTGGTCAAAACATGGGTAAATAACATCTCATCAACGGAGACTTTTATATGCTTGGCTTTATCATTAACAACTAGTATCCTTTTATCTGGTTCATTTGAAAAATAAGTCTGTACAATGGAATCAACCAAAGGAGATAAAGAGACATGTTTTAAATTGAATTGTAATTGATTGGAATCATACCTTCCAACCAATAAAATATTGTTCATTAATTCTATCATGCGGTCAACTTCACCCTTGACCTGTCCTGCAGATTTAAGAATTCGTTTGTATAAATCAGGCGCTACATTTTGCGTATAGAACTCTATTAATTCAATATTGGAGAAAATAACAGTTAGTGGGGTTCTGAACTGATGTGAGGTAAGGGAAACAAAACTTGATTTTAAATCGGCCAATTCTTTTTCCTTTTCAAAAGCCAGTTTTTTGTCATGAACATCAATAATACTGCCTGCAATAAAATAGTCATTCTCACCAGGGTCGCCAAATTCTTTTACAACCATTTGAACCCATCTCCAATAACCATGTGCATGTTTTAACCTAACCTCAATAAAGCTGCGCTGTGAAGCCACCGATTTGAGTTTGCTAATATTTTCTTTAATTGCTAGAACATCTTCATCAAGGAAAAAAGAATCAATTTCTTTCAACATGCTTTCCCGAGTATCGTGTCCTGAAATTTCTTTCCAATAATTATTTAAAAATGTAATTTGATTTTCACTATTTAATCTAAAAACCGCTTCCCCCAAGCTATTCAAAAGTAAATTGAACTCGTTTCTTTGAACTTCTAAATATTCTTGTTGATATTTCAGTTGAGATATTTCTAAGTGCGATCCAACAATATAAATAGGGTTTCCACTTTCATCCCATTTTGCTACTCCAGACCCTCTAACCCAAACATAGTAACCATTTTTATGAAGTAGTCTAAATTCAGATGAATAAGAAGGTAGTTGCTTTTTAAGATAGGCATTCAAAGCAATTTCAACAATAGGATAATCATTGGGATGAACTCGACTTTTCCAATTTTCATAGGTATGCTCAAATTCATAATGCTGATAGCCAATCATTTCCATGAAAATCACAGAATAATTTAGCTTGTTTTTGGCTATATCCCATTCCCATAATCCTTGTTGTGAACCTTTTACAGAAAGATCAAATCGCTCTAGAACCAGTTTGTTTTCATATTCTGCATTTTCCCTTGTTAGTCTTAATCCAATATTAT
>CALRXZ020000160.1:0-7969 GCA_943372255.1 Chitinophaga pinensis | reverse complement strand
ATTCAATACCCATGGCACTACGTTTCATGCGCTGGGCTGTTTCATGACCCAAATAATTGTCAATCCATCTTTCCATTAAATAAATAAGGGGAGTAAGAATCACTGCCATGCTGAATTTATAAGCATAGTTGACCAAACATATAGCAAGTACCAATTGCCAACTCCATCCATTGCCTATTTTAAATGCAATAAATAAGACAACAAAACTATCCACCAATTGAGACACTACAGTACTACCTGTAGCCCTTAGCCAAACCCATTTTTCTCCCGTGACTTTTTTGATTTTGTGAAATATGGTAACATCAACTATCTGGCTCAACAAAAAGGCGGTTAGGCTACCTAGTATAATCCACATGCCTTGTCCAAAAATGCCCCCGAATGCCAATTGCAAATTGTCAATACCCATTTCTTTCTTGGAGCCAATCCAAAAGTCTGCTGGGGGAATTTCCATAGCAATATAAAACATGACAAAAGCATAAGAAATTAAAGCGATAGCGGTATAACTGATTCTTCTAACAGCTTTAGGTCCATAGTATTCATTAACAATATCCGTAATAATAAATTCCAAGGGCCAGAGCAATACCCCACAAGTGAGGTTAAAACTCAATCCTGATTGCCCCAACAAAGTAAAATTACTGGGAGAAAACCCAAAGAGTTTTTCCAGTGAAAAAATCTTTCCACCAATACATTCTGCAATCAAAGCATTGGCTACAAAAAAAGCAGCAATACTGATAAAGAGTTTGGTGGGCTTGCTTTTGAGTATGTCTTGAATCATTATTGAAAAATAAAGTGGTAGCAGATTTGAACAATCAGGAATATAAAATTGGTTAACCCAAGCCATTTAGGAACCAAGCTAGGTTGACGCTTAACCAACAAGTTGGCAAGCCAAATGTTCACCACCAAACCCAAGAATGGTGCAACAAACCAACCTAATATAATAATCAAACCTTTTAGGTCTTGACTAGGGATGATATCTTGGGTTCTCTGCAGCACCAGACATGCCAGAAAACAGCCATTGCAGATCAAAGCCAGTCTAGAGAGAAATAAAAGCCCCTTCATAAAAAAATTTCGTTCAAAATAGCATTAATTTGCCAATCTCATAAAACTGAACTATGAAGCACTTTGAGTGGAAATCCCTCCTACCCCATGTTATTGCCATTGCGGTCTTTGTTTTGGTAGCGGTTGTTTATTGCAAACCCGCAATTGAAGGAAAGGTATTGAGCCAGCACGATGTTAGCCAGTGGAAGGGCATGGCCCAGGATCTGATGCAGTACAAGGAAAAAACAGGGCATTATCCTCTTTGGAACAATAATTTATTTGGGGGCATGCCTGCCTACCAGATTGCCATGGAAGCCAATAACCCAGTTTCTGTGATTTATTTACACAAGGTATTTATGCTTTGGCTACCAAAACCCATTGGTTATTTCTTTTTACTTTGCATAGGTTTTTATTTCCTGTCTCAAGTAATAGGTAGTAATTATTGGCTCGGCATCATGGGGGGTATTGCTTATGCTTATGCCACATATAGCCCAGTAATTGTGGCCGTAGGGCATGATACCAAGATGCAAGCCATGGGATATTTACCAGCGGTATTGGCTGCTATCTGGTTAATCTATCAGAAAAAATATGCCTGGGGACTGGCATTAACGGCCATTTTTAGTGCGCTCTTGGTAGGCATGAATCACTTACAAGTCACTTACTATTTCTTAATCTTAGCATTGGTTATGACCATTGGATTTATCATTCAATGGGTAAAATCAAAAGACTACAAACATTTGGGCATTGCAGTTTCTTTGGCATTAGTAGGTGGATTATTAGGAGCTGGATCCAATTTGGTCACATTGGCCACCACCAGTGAATACTCAAAAGCCACTATGCGTGGAGGTAGTAGTTTGGACACAACAGCCATAAAAACAAATCCTACTCAAAAAACATCAGGATTAAGTACCCAATATGCATTTTTCTATGGCAGTTATGGACCAGCAGAAACCCTGACTTTCTTAGTACCTGGTATTTATGGCGGAAGCTCTAATGGAGAATTAACTGCTAATTCTCATATTGGAAAAGCTGCCATTGAACGCGGTTTCCCAGAAGACCAAGCGGGGCAATTGGCAGGTTATATGGGAACCTATTGGGGGCCACAACCTATGACATCTGGCCCTGTTTATTTAGGCGCTGTGATTTGCTTCCTATTCATTTTTGGAATGGTTTATTTGAAAACCTGGCATCGCTGGTGGATTTTAACGGTTTGTGCCATTGCTGTAGTCTTTAGTTGGGGAAGTAATTTTGCTAGCTTTAATGAATTTGTATTTAATCACTTACCTCTTTACAATAAATTTCGAGCACCAAGTATTATCTTAATTCTCCCACAATTACTCTTTCCTTTATTGGGAGTAATGGCCATGCAACAATTATTGTTTGTGGAGAAAGACAAGAAAGCGGCGCTTGAAAAGCTCAAACTATCTGCCTATATCACGGGTGGCATTTTTGTATTGGCTGGATTATTGTATCTCAGCTTTAGCTATGTTGGAGCCAATGACGATGGCATCAAAGGAATGCTGGGTCAGATTTTTAGGGGTAGTCAAGAAGACACAAATACTTTTTACAACTTGTTGATTTCAGACAGAAAATCGCTTTTCTCTAATGACTTAATTAGAAGTTTGGTCTTGGTAGCTGGCGCGATGGTCATTCTTTATCTCTATCTCACAGAAAAAATCAAGTTGAATTATGTTTTAGCTGGATTGGTTTTGATTAGTTCTATTGATTTACTAGCAGTGGGTAGACGCTATTTAAATGAGAACAATTTTCAAGACGAGGAGTCATATAACGAAAGCAATTTCAAACCCAGTCCTGTTGACTTGGAAATCATGAAAGACAGCAGTCATCCAAGGGTTTTCAATACTACCGTTAGTTCTTTTAATGATGCCACTACGGCTTATCATCACAGAGACATTGGCGGCTATAGTCCTGTTAAATTGAGCATTGTAGAAGACCTGCTCAATTTCCAACTTAAGAAACAACCATTGAACAAACAGGTTTTGGACATGCTAAATATGAAATACGCTATTGTTCAAAATCCTCAAAACGGCCAACCTGCTCTTCAAGTAAATCCTGAAGCCTTAGGCAATGTTTGGTTTGTAAAATATATCCAATACGCTGACCAACCCATTGGGGTTATGCGCGCAATGGATCATTTTAATCCAAAGGATACCGCCATTGTAGAAAGCAGTTCTAAAAAAGATATTGCATTTGAACCTGTTGCCGATAGTACTGCTAGTATTCGTTTAGTTAAAAACGATAATGACCTAGTTGAATACGCATCCAATGCTTCAAGCAATCAATTTGCCGTCTTTAGTGAGATCTACTATAACAAGGGCTGGAAAGCCTATGTAGACGGAAAAGAAACGCCTATTGTACAAACCAACTATGTATTGCGTGGATTGTCCATTCCAGCAGGGTCTCATAAAATTGTTTTTGAATTCAAACCAGCTAGTTACTACAATAGTAATAAAGCTGCCATTGGTTCAACTGCCATTATTTGGTTGTTGGTTTTAGCTGCTATTGCCGCTGGTTTTAGAAAACCCAATACCAAAACGGTATAATGGATAAGAAGCCCAGCATTCTGGCACTGGTATCCTACCGGGTTTACCCAGCGCTAATGGGCGGGCAGAAATGTATTGCGTCTTTTTATCAGGAATTGCAATCAAAAACAAATTTGAAACTGGTTGTTTCTAGTGACAATGATTTGGCCTATGCTAAAGAATTAGACGCTAGCAATTACTTGTATAATCACTGGAAAGGTTTTTATAACCTGCGCTATTTTTGGCGTTTAAAAAAAACCATTCAGACCCAGGAAATTAAATACCTGATAATAGAACATAGCTATTTTGGTTGGCTGGGCTGGCTATTGCGTTTGTTCTGTAAGGTGGATTTGATTTTGCGTGTACATAATATAGAAGCCTATCGTTTTAGAGATATACATAGAAAATGGTGGCGCATCTATTATCTCTATGAACGCTGGATTTGTAAATCTGCCAATCAAATTTGGTTTACATCTCCCAATGATGCGGTTTGGATGCAAACCAAATGGAAGATCCCTAGTCAACAATGTACGGTGTTAAATTACGGGGTAGATGTTTTGCAAGCACCAAGTATGATTGAAAAACATCAGCAAAGACAAATCTTGCTAGACCAGTTTCAATTACATGTTCAAACAAGGCTTTTTTTATTTAATGGCACACTGGATTATATTCCCAATACCGATGCCTTGCGTATCATTGTTTCTGAGTTATTACCAAGACTAGACAAATCACAAAAAGGTTATCGAATATTTATTTGTGGCAATAGGATTACAGAGCAATGGAAAAAGGAATTAGAAAGACACCCACAGATAATTCTAGCTGGATTTGTACCAGATATATCTGTCTTTTATAAAGGAACAGATTGTTTTATCAACCCTGTTACACTGGGCAGTGGCGTTAAAACAAAATTGGTTGAAGCATTGGCTTACAACCAGGATATTATTTCAGTGGTTTCCGGAGCAAAGGGAATTGAAGCACCCTATTGTGGTGAAAAACTAAGATTGGTGCCAGACTATGATTGGGATAGTTTTACTAGCTCCATGATGCAATTGGAATTGCCCTCAAAAAATGAAACACCTATCGTATTCTTCCAAGATTTTAATTGGAAGCATATTGTTGAAAAAGCCATTTTATCTTTGCAGCCATGAGTCAGGATGCCATTTCAATATCGGTTGTGATCTGCACATATAATAGGGCCTCCTACATTAGGGACGCTATGGAAAGTTTGGTCAATCAAACCCTTGACAAACATGCTTTTGAAGTTATCATTGTCAATAATAATTCCACTGACCATACAGAAAGCGTTTGTTTGGAATTTTTAGTTGCACACCCTGAATACCATTTTCAATTTTTAAACGAGGCCCAACAAGGGGCGTCCTTTGCACGCAATACAGGTTCTTCATTGGCCAAAGGAGAATTGCTTTGTTTTATGGACGATGACGCTGTTGCTGGAAAAGACTATTTAGAACGCATAGTCCAATTTTTTGCATCTCACCCAGACGCAGGTGGATTGGGCGGAAAAATCATTCCCAAATACATTCCTGCAGAACCAGCCTGGATGAGCTATTATGTTTCTAGCATGGTAGGAAATTTTGACTATAGTCCAACAGTTGCCGTATTTAGCCCCAATAAGTATCCCCTTGAATCCAATATGATTATTCGGAAAACGGATTTTGATGCTATTAAAGGCTTTAATACTGCCCTACCTGGAGTAGTTGGCACTTTGAGAATTGGAGGGGAAGGAAAGGACTTCTTTTTAAGACTAAAAGCCCTTGGTAGGGTTATTTATTATGATCCTGCCATTGCAGTTCAACACGTAGTAGAAGTTTCCAAACTTACACCTGAATACCTATATCGTGTGGCTTCAGGCATGGGGCGTGGAGAAAAAGTACGCATGAAAGAAATGGGCAAGGGAGCCTACCTTAAAAAAATTGCTGAATACCTATTCAAACTTGGAGCAGCCATAATTTTAGGATGTAAATATTTCCTGCAAGGGTATCCTAAAAAATTCTGGCCTATCATTCAATTTAGAATTGATACGCTAAAAGGATTACTGGAATAATTAAGACTTGAACCCATAAATCATACCACAGTTAGCAGTGGCATGTGGCAGGTGTAAAAACTGAAAGCCTGCTTCTTTTAATTGGGCAGCAATTCCAGCATATCCCTTCTCATGCCATTCTACCAAAATGCCATCTACCCTACTTAAATAATTAGTTCCTTTAAGAGAATTAAAAATGGCATACTCTTCTCCTTCACAATCAATTTTTAAAAGCACCGAGCTATTGGGATATTGGGGCAATAATTCTTCTAGTATTGAGACCATGGAGCGTAAGTATACTTCAACAGTTTTTCCAACCTGTTTACCATAAACGCTATTATCAGAAGCCATAGTAGAAGCAGACAACAATCCACTATCAAATAAGGTAATCTCTCTTGTTTCAGAAACATTGCTTACGCCATAAGGATGCATGAATAATTTGTCTTGCAGTTGTGGGTTGAGTGCTAAATTGGCGGTTGCTTCTTGAAAAGTTTGGGGAAAAGGTTCAAACCCATGCACCGCTTTTACTTGTGGATTGTTGGCAAAAAAATGAGATGCCACTCCCACATTCATTCCTATGTCTAGGACCAACAAATCTTGTTTTAATAAGTGCACACCATAAATCTCTTCTTTGAAAACCTCATACAAGACAGCCATATTGGAAAGAGATGCCACTTTAAATTTCAATCCTGCAATTTGAGCAATAAAGCAGTCTTGTTTTGCATCCAAAACTGTTACCTTTTTATTCTGCAAGAGTTCTATTAAATGGTTGATAGAAAACTCAAATTGGGGTAATTGTACAATGGCTATTTTATTCCCAGTTTCTTGAAAAACTACCCATTGCCCCTCTTTTTTAAGACCTTGAATCTGTTTGATACTAGCATTCTGAAAAGCCAATGCATAAGCCATCTTGATTGACTTGAATTTCAAGAAACAATACAGGAATAAGATTCCTTTTATCAGGGTTCTGGTTAATTTCATGATTGTTTTTTTCCCATTTTTCCAAAGACAAAATCATAGATAGCGCGCATTACGTTACCATACACTGTCCATATTTGGTTGTGATAAATTAAATCGTTTTTTAGGATTTTCATATTGGACAACAACAATTTCCTATTCTCCCCTTTTACAAATGGAGATCGGAACAATAAATACAATCCATTACGCAAAATATAATAGACCCTGATGGGTGCGTGTAAAATTCTGGCGCTAGCTTTGAGATTCTTCAAAGACCTGCCAATTTTCAAATACCCTATTCTGTGTTGCAAAACAATGTCTGCAAACAAAAGATTCCGATAGCCCTTTGCAACCACCCTAAATGAGAACTCTGTATCTACAAAATCAATAAAAAGGGCTTCGTCAAAAGGCCCTATTTGATCAGAATAGGAAAGGTCTAAAATAGTTCCTGAAGTAATCAGGTTATTGGTCTGCTGGGGTTCAGAACTTATTGGGGTAAAATCAGGTTGGCAATTAGCCCCAAACTGAACCACTTTGTCCAATGTATTTTCTTGGACTTTTTGCCAATACTGATTCATTTGGCCTGGCTGGAATCCAGTATCCTGATCCATGGTTAATAGATACCGATAACCATGCGTTTGAGCATATTCAATGGCCTGGTTTAATCGCTCAGCGATTCCCCGATTTTCTCCAAAATAACGATATAGAATTTTACTAGAAGTATCAGTGGCCAAAGTTTCTTCCAAAACAGAAGAAGGGCTTTCACTATTATCCAGTAACAACAAATGGTCTACAACTGACAAATAAGTATGGAGATGCTCTAACAGAGCATTGGTATCAGGATGATACAGGATAACCACTCCCATCAATTTGTCCATGCATAAATTTTGTACCCAGCGAAGATAACAAACCCTAGGCAGAATGCTAAAATGAAGGGAAATAGCAAGCATTTGATAGGTCCACCCATTTTATGATTAAATTGCCGCCAATTCAACAGAAAGAACATGGCCATCAAGGACTATATTATTACTGGGATTTCCTATTTGAAACGCAGGAACAAACGCAAACTCATTCAGTATGCCTTGCAATTCAGAAAGCAAAAAGGCATTGAAATTGGAGGCCCCAGTGATTTATTCAAGGTAAAAGGGCAATTACCTATTTACTTATTTGCCAACCGTGTTGATGGGGTAAACTTTAGTAATGCCACTATATGGGAAGGGCAATTGCAGGAAGGAGAACACTATCATTATTACAAGAACAAAACTGGTTATCAATATATTGCTGAGGGCTCCGAACTTGATTTTTTATCAGATGCCCAATATGATTTTCTGTTGTCTTGTCACTCATTGGAACATGTAGCAAATCCATTAAAAGCTATTTTGGGATGGAA
>CALRXZ020000159.1:0-7977 GCA_943372255.1 Chitinophaga pinensis | reverse complement strand
TTGTAATTTTATTTTAAGCAAATCCAAACGACTATGACACCAGCAGCCATTAACATAGCCCAAAAATTCTCACTCTTTGATGCCCTTTGGAAACCACATATTATTGGAGAACTAAATGGACAGTATGTAAAGCTCTGTAAACTCAAAGACGATTTTGTATGGCATAGTCATGAAAACGAAGACGAGTTATTCATGGTCTTTAAAGGAACCCTGCTCATGGACTTCCGAGATGGTAGCACCGTTTCAGTGAACGAAGGAGAAATCCTAATAGTGCCAAAAGGAGTGGAGCATAGACCCCATACCAATGGTGATACTGTGTTCAATTTATTATTTGAACCCAAGTCTACTCAGCATACTGGTGAGGAAGAAACAGATATGACTGTGAAGGAAATTGGATGGATTTAAAATCTAGCAAATGCCTAAAACCCTCTTGACCATTCTAGCCTTAATTCTATCAGTTATTGGCTTCATGATCAAACTTCCATCTGTATTTCATCATTACGATAAAGAACTTCATGCTGCATTTTATTTTCTTGCAGCTGGATTTTTAAACATGCTCTATGGCAAAAATCTAATTAACCATATTTTAATTTTCTTTGTCCTGCTTGGTTTTGGTATTGCCATTGAATATGCTCAAGCATATAGCAATATCCTTTTACACAAACGTATTCATGGCCGTTTTGACATTGAAGACGTTAAAGCGAATGCCAAGGGATTAATAGCATTTAGCATCATTTGGATACCATACTTAATTTTTAAACCATCGCGCCAACCTGATTAGATTTCCCCAATCCCTCCATCTATTGTAAATTCATGCTCCATTCTACCAAGCATGAAAAAAACATCTCAAGCAAGCTACTCGTTTATCTTAGCCGCTGCATTATTCGGCACATCGGCGCAAGCCCAAAATCAAAACCGTGATTACCCCATCCAGCCCGTGACATTTAACCATGTACACGTGCATGACAAGTTCTGGGCTCCTCGCATAGACATTAATGCAGACATTACCATTCCTTATGTATTGCAGAAATGCCGCGAACAGGGACGCATAGATAATTTCTTAAAAGCTGCCGGTAAAAAGGATCCAACCAATATTACCGAATACCCTTTTGACGATACAGATATTTATAAACTCATTGAAGGCGCTTCCTATTCCTTACAGGTAAAACCCAATCCTTCCCTGGAGCGAAGTATTGATACTCTGATTGGCATCATTGCCGATGCCCAAGAGCCAGATGGTTATCTCTACACCTTTAGAACCATGAAGCCGCAAAAGCTGCATCCTTGGATAGGAGCCAAACGCTGGGAAAAAGATCCTGACTTAAGTCATGAATTATACAACTGCGGTCATTTATATGAAGCAGCCACTGCTCACTTTATCTCAACTGGCAAGAAAACACTCTTAAACATTGCCACCAAAAATGCTGACTTATTGGTCAAAGATTTTGGCCCTGGCAAAGCCACTTATTTTCCAGGACACCAAGTTGTGGAAATGGGGCTGGCGCGATTGTATAGAGTAACAGGTAAACAAGCCTATCTAGACTTGGCTAAATTCTTCTTAGACATCAGGGGTAAAGGTGCTGGCGAGTATTCCGAATACAATCAATCGCAAAAGCCCGTTACAGAACAACACGAAGCCGTTGGTCATGCTGTTAGAGCAGCCTATATGTATACAGGCATGGCCGATGTGGCAGCCTTAACAGGCGATGCTTCTTATATAAAAGCCATTGACGATATCTGGACAGATGTAGTGAGTAAGAAAATGTATCTAACAGGCGGCATTGGTGCCACTGGTGCAGGTGAAGCATTTGGCGCAGCGTATCATTTACCCAATATGAGTGCTTATGCAGAAACCTGTGCATCCATTGCCAATGTGTATTGGAATAACCGTATGTTTTTATTGCATGGCGATGCTAGTTATATAGACGTGATGGAACGTGTCTTATACAATGGATTATTGTCTGGTGTTTCTCAAAGCGGTACCAAATTCTTTTATCCCAATCCTTTGGCTTCCATGGGTCAGCACCAACGAAGTGCCTGGTTTGGATGTGCTTGTTGCATTTCTAATATGACCAGGTTTATGCCATCAATACCAGGATATGTATATGCCCAAAATGCCAATAACCTCTATGTTAACCTCTTTATGTCTAACCAATCAGACATTAAACTTTCTGCAGGTAAACTGAGCATTGCACAAGAAACGGCTTATCCTTGGAAGGGTAAAGTGACACTTAAAATTGATCCATCTAAATCAATGGATTTTGTATTGCGTGTGCGTATTCCAGGATGGGCCAGACAGGAAGCAGTACCAAGTAATTTATATCGCTTTGCGGATAACCGCGCAACAGCCATACCTATAAGTATTAATGGAAAAGAAATATCCTATACCATTGAAAAAGGATACGCCGTTTTTAGCCGTACTTGGAAAAAAGGAGACCTAGTTGAAATGGATTTACCCATGGAAATTGAGAAAGTATTGGCCAATGAAAACGTAAAAGAAGACAAGGGCAGATTTGCTTTTCAAAAAGGGCCATTGGTATATTGTTTAGAAGGACCAGATAACCAAGGTGGTACGGTACAGAATATTGTGATGAGCAAAGACGCGTCTATTTCTGAAAACTATGAGCAACAAATACTCAACGGTGTTTTGGTATTAAGTGGGGAAGGAGTTGCTACCAGAAGACAGGTTGCTAGCTCTGAATTGCAAACAACGCCTTTACAAGCCAAAGCCATTCCTTACTATGCATGGAATAATAGGGAAGCTTCTGAAATGCAGGTTTGGATTCCTTTTGAAACATCTGCTGCAAGACCAAGTCCTGCTGCTACCATTGCTTCTAAAAGTGTGGTATCCGCTTCTATTAACAACAAAAGAATGTTGTCTGCTTTGAATGACCAATTTGAACCGGCTTCCTCAGAAGACAAATCTGGTTTGTACATGCATTGGTGGCCCAAGAAAGACACCAAGGAATGGATCCAATATGATTTTGACAAAGCTTATACTGTGTCTGAATCCAAAGTCTATTGGTATGACGATGCGCCTTTTGGTGGTTGCAGAATTCCAGCAAACTATACCATCTTATATAAGCAGGGCGATGCATGGGTGCCAGTAAAAAATCTTACACCCTATGCTCCAATAAAAGATACATATGATGTGCTGAAATTTGAACCTGTTAGTACCACGGCTATTCGTATGGAAATTCAACTACCAAAAGATCATGCAACAGGGGTACACGAGTGGATTATTCAAAATCCGCGACCTGAAAGAAAGCAGGAAGAATTACCAAAGTTTGCGGAGAACTATCCCCAATTATACAATGTATTTTTAACAAGTGTAGCCGATGCTAAACTGAGTACAAATCTTGGTGTTTTACCAACACTACCTAGTTATTTGAATGGAACTTATACGGGGATTCAACAAGGCCCACCTGTAAGGGTTATTTGGCCCACACCTAGTGATAATAGTTCTGTATTTAAACCCGGAACTTATACCATTGAAGGCCGTATTCCCGGTACCACATTAAAACCCAAAGCCATTGTTACGGTAAAAGCAAGCGTTGGTCAGGTAGCATCGCCAAAGGCAAAATTGCAGCCTTTTAATTTGAATAAAGTTTCATTGAATACCAATACACTTGGTCAACAAACAAAATTTACGGAGAACAGGGATAAGTTTACTCAAACATTGGCTAAGACTGATCCCAATGCTTTTTTATACATGTTTCGTCATGCTTTTGGTCAGCCACAACCAGCGGGTACAATAGCTCTAGGCGTATGGGATAGCAAGGATACCAAATTAAGAGGGCACGCAACAGGGCATTATCTTTCTGCTTTGGCACAGGCTTATGCTGGTACAAGTTATGACAAAAACCTTCAGGAGATATTTGCTCAAAAGATGGAATACATGGTTAATGCTTTGTATGATCTTGCACAATTATCAGGCAAACCAAAAGAAGCAGGTGGGCCTTTTGTAGCCGATGCTAGACTAGTACCCATGGGGCCTGGTAAAAAAAGCTATGACTCTGATATCAGCGATGCCGGTATTAGAAACGATTATTGGAATTGGGGCAAGGGCTTTATCAGTGCTTATCCACCAGATCAATTTATCATGTTGGAAGCTGGTGCTAAATATGGTACCCAACCTACTCAAATCTGGGCTCCTTATTATACCCTACACAAAATCTTGGCAGGCTTAATTGAAATCTATGATGTGAGTGGTAACAAAAAAGCTTTAGATATTGCCACTGGTATGGGCGGTTGGGTGTATGCTCGTTTGAGTCAAGTGCCAACCAATACTAGGATCAGCATGTGGAATACTTATATAGCAGGTGAATTTGGTGGTATGAATGAAGTAATGGCGCATTTATACAGAATTACCAAAGACCCCAATTACTTAAAAACAGCGCAATTATTTGACAATATCAAAGTTTTCTTTGGCGATACCACACATAATAGCGGACTAGCCAAAAATGTAGACTTGTTTAGGGGATTACACGCTAACCAACATATTCCTCAAATGGTGGGTAGTATGGAAACCTATCGCGTTTCAAGTAACCCAGAATATTACCAAGTGGCCAATAATTTTTGGCATAAAGCTGTATACGATTATTCCTATAGCATTGGGGGAGTAGCTGGTGCCAGCAATCCCAATAACCCAGAATGTTTTACCAGTGAGCCTGGTACGCTCTATGCAAATGGTCTTTCTGCAGGTGGACAAAATGAAAACTGTGCCACTTACAATATGCTCAAATTAACTAGTGATATTTTTCAGTATGACCAACGTGGTGAATTGATGGATTATTATGAACGTGCTTTGTACAATGATATTTTGGCATCAGTAGCAGAACATAGTCCAGCTAACACTTACCATATTCCGCTCAGACCTGGATCTGAAAAAGATTTTGGTAACCCAAACATGACCGGCTTCACTTGTTGCAACGGAACGGCTTTAGAAAGCAATACCAAATTCCAAAACACCATCTATTTTAAATCAACAAATAATCAGGCTTTGTATGTGAACTTATTCATTCCTTCAACCCTGAATTGGTCAAGTAAAAAAATTAGTGTAGAACAGAAAACCAATTTTCCTCAAGATGACCAAACCCAATTGACTATTAAAGGCTCTGGTACATTTGATTTGATGGTTCGTGTACCTGCCTGGGCTACCAAGGGTTTTATAGTTAGTATCAATGGAAAGGTTCAAGCTTTGAATGTCAAACCTGGTGCGTATTTGAATATTGGCAAGAATTGGAAAAACGGAGATCTAATAACATTGAAAATGCCTTTTCAATTTCATTTAGAACCCTTAATGGATCAGCAGAATATTGCAAGTCTTTTTTACGGGCCTATTTTGCTTGCGGCTCAAGAACCTGAAGCTAGAAACGATTTTCGCAAAATTGTACTCAATGCCAATGACCTAGGTAAAACCATTCAAGGTAATCCCAAAAACCTTCATTTTACCATTGATGATGTACTATTTAAACCCTTTTATGAAACCTATGGCAGACATTCGGTTTATTTAGACGTAAGCCTAAGCAAAGAATAACCCTAGTTAAATGTTTTTAGCCTTTCACAAACTTAGAACAACCCTTTACTAATTAGTGCTTGTGGGGTAAATATTGAATTTCTATCTTGGCCTTAATTCAAATTTACCCTATATGCGTACCCAACAACCATCGCTCAGTCATAAGAAATGGTTTCAGACACTTCTCTTAGTCTACATTATTGCAACATTAACCATATCTATTCTTGGTGGTTTTTCAGGCCCTAATGGATATTATTATATGGGAATTTCTGTTTCCATTACACTTGGGTTTATCATCTATTCACTGGTTAAAGGTTTTTCAGATTGGAAAATTTTTCTAGTCTATGGAATTGTTGCGATTACGCTTCTTACTTACAACTTCATTTCATTAAGATAAAAACAAGCATATTTTATGGGCAACTTAGGATTTCAAGAATTATTGGTTTTATTGATTCCTTTACTTTTCTTTTATTTAATTATAAAAGCTGTTATTAGACTCTTTAGTGAATTAGGTAAATCAAAAAGATATGGCGAAGCCCAAGTTCGCTTGCTCATGCATATCGCAGCCAAGCAAGGTGTTGACCCTGATAAGATTGCTGAAATTGTGGCTGAAGCAGATTTGCCAAACTTTGCAAAAAGCTAAGTTAAATCTTATATTGTAGGGAATAACAACGCTGCCATGAAATGCCTGATCCCTATTTTATTAATCCTGACCCTGCATGCCTCTGCCCAAACCATCAGCATTGCTAATGGAAAAATACAAGGTACCCAACACAATGGGATTGCCATATTCAAGGGAATCCCATTTGCAGCCCCTCCAATAGGTAATCTTCGTTGGAAAGCGCCACAACCCGTTTCTAATTGGACAGGCGTTAAAAACTGCACTAGTTTTTCTGCAAGTCCCATTCAAAATAAACCAGCCCCATTTTATTGTTGGTCAGAAGAGTTTATAGCCAAACCAGAACCTTTGAATGAAGATTGTCTTTATCTAAATGTCTGGTCTAGTGAAAAAAAACTGCAACCTGTTTTTGTCTGGATTTATGGTGGTGGTTTAAATAGTGGATCTGCCAACTGTGCTATCTATGATGGCGAAGAAATGGCCAAAAAAGGAGTTGTCTTTGTTAGCATCAATTATAGAGTAGGTGTACTAGGTTTTATGGCGCACCCAGAACTAACTAAGGAAGCTGGCACTTCGGGTAACTATGGTTTTCTAGATCAAATTGCAGCACTAAAATGGATACAACACAATATTGCTGCTTTTGGTGGGGACCCCAATAATGTGACCATTGCAGGGCAATCTGCTGGTGCATTTAGTGTTACTGCACTCATAACATCGCCATTGGCAAAGGGCTTATTTCACAGAGCCATTGCACAAAGTGGGGGATTGTTTTCTAAAATGAGTTTGCAAAATCTGGAACAAGCAGAAGCCCAAGGCATGAAATTGATGCAAAAAGCCAATGCCCAATCCATTGCAGATTTACGCAAGAAAACAGCTATTGAATTACAGCAATTAAGCCAGCAGCCAGGTATTGGTGGTTTTGGAACTACCCTTGATGGATACATGCTTCCCCAAGACCTTAAAGGATTTTTTCTACAAGGTCTACAAAATCAAACACCCATTTTAACTGGCTGGGTTACAGGCGATGGTAGTTTTCTGGGCAACCAAAACGCAACAGTTGATGCTTATGAAAAAGATGCTCAAAAATACGGTTCCCAAGCTGCCAATTTCTTGAGCCTATTTCCTGCAAATAATCCTGAGCAAGTAAAAGAGCAACAACAAAAATTGACCTTACTTGGTTTTGCTGGTTTGCCTGCTCATTTGCTGGCGCGATATAATCCGCAAAACAGCTATCTCTATGAATTTGCTCATGTTCCCACAGACAAACCCGGATTCCCTAATTATGGCGCCTTTCATACCTCAGACGTACCCTATGCCTTACACACATTACATACATGGAATAGGCCTTGGAAGTCAATTGACTTAGATCTTGAAAATATGATTTCTTCTTATTGGGTAAATTTTGCCCAAACCGGCAATCCCAATGGAGGCAATCTTCCTGAATGGAAACCTTATGAAAAAGGGTATGGTAATATTATGATTCTAGGAGATCAAGTAAATTTGAAAGCAGGTTATTTACAAAAGGAATTGGCGTTTTTGGAACAATACTAAACCGATGAAACATATTCTTTTCATTTTTATTCTAAATATTTGTTCTTTAACCAGTTATGCATGTAGTTGCTTAACGCCCCCAATGATTGAAAGTTATCAAGCTGCTGATTTTGTTGCAAGAATAAAAATTAATAAAGTAATTCCGGATCCAACAAATTCTGAAAATCACCTACTTTCTATTGAAATTCTTGAGTTATTCAAAGGTGATTCTACAAACAAAATCATATTACACAGTTGGTTAAATTCTTCTTGTGCATTTATGGTAAATGCACAAACAGAATGGATTTTA
>CALRXZ020000158.1:0-7991 GCA_943372255.1 Chitinophaga pinensis | reverse complement strand
GTGGCCCAGTTGTGCATTTAACTGCAATTGCTAATAAACCAGAAGGCCCATTTGTAAAACAAAACAAACCCATTTTCACAGTTGAAAATGTTGATTTCCCAGCTGAGGATCCATTTGTCTGGTATCAGGATAATTGTTATTACGCAATTGTGAAAGATATGAAAGGCGCTTTTACAAATGCTGGTAGAAGTTTAGTGTTGTTTTATTCACTTGACGGATTGGATTGGAAATTGGCAAAACACCCTCTTGTTTCAGATTTGAAAATTAAATGGGCTGATGGCAGTATTAAACAATTAGAAGCATTGGAAAGACCCCAGCTTTTTTTTGAGAACGGAAAACTGGTAGCCTTGCTTTGTGCGGTAAATGAAACACTTGGTCATTCTTATAATGTGCAAATTCCATTGAAAAAACCATAAATAAGAAATAATGAACAGATCTATCATTGTTTGCTGTATCATTCCAATATGTTGGTTTTTAAATGTAGGAGTCTCTTTTTCTCAGGCCGAAAAAGATCATGTTGAAAAGACTGAATTTAAGCCTGCTGAAAATTGGTTGGATAAGAATGGAAAACCAATTAATGCACATGGAGGCGGTGTCATTTTCTATCAAGACAAATATTATTGGTATGGGGAACACAAACTAGCAGGCAGTTCAGAAAAAACGTTTGCTGATGCTGGTATTCATTGTTACTCATCTGTAGATCTTATTAATTGGCAAGATGAAGGAATTGTTTTGAGTGTTGATTTCAAGAATGAAAAAACTGATTTGGCTTATGGTTGTATACTTGAAAGACCTAAAGTAGTTTATAATAAAAAGAATAAACAATTTGTAGCCTTCTTCAAACTTTATTTAAAAGGATTAGGTTACGAAACAAGTAATGTTGGTGTAGCAATTGCTGATAAACCCACAGGGCCATTTATCTATCATCATAAATTTCAAGGAGGCGGTTCACCCAAAGGTTCTGGAGATTTCTCAATGTTCACAGATGATGATGGCAGTCTTTACCATCTAACAGTTAGGAAACCGGATAAAGTTTTTGTGATTGGGAAGTTGGATAGTGATTATTATTATCCGCTAGGGGAATACAAACCTTGTGAAGGTATTGAATTGCATACTGAAGCGCCTGTTGTCATAAAAAGAAATGGGATATATCATTTGCTTGGCTCTGGTTCTAGTGGCTGGAAGCCCAATGCAGCACGCTACTATACTTCAGAAAATATTATGGGAAAATGGACATATCATGGAAATCCATGTATTGGTACCAATCATCTAGATAGTGTAGGCAGTGAAGTAACTTATGGAGGGCAATCTTCCTATATTTTTCCCATAGAAGGAAAAAAAGATGCTTATATAGTCATGTTTGATATTTGGAAACCAGAAAATCCAATAACAGGAAGATATATCTGGTTGCCAATTGAATTTAGTAAAAATCAAATGTTGATAAGATGGCAGGATACTTGGAATTTAAGTTATTTGAATAGGCAAGTAGAAACTAAGTCTACCACAATAAGCCCAGGTCAAATTTGGAATGATACAGATGGCAATCCAATTAATGCACATGGAGGTGGAATTCTTTACTATAAAGGAATTTATTATTGGTATGGAACACATAAAATTGAAGGTCTTTCAGAGAAAACTTTTGCTGATGGTGGAATTCATTGTTACGCTTCAGAAGACTTGATTAATTGGTCGGATAAAGGATTGGTGTTACCGCTTGTTTATAATGATGATAGCCATGACTTGGCGTACCAATGTAATTTTGATAGACCCAAAGTGGTATATAATTCTCGAACAAAAAATTTTGTTGCCTTCTTCAAGCTTTACTTAAAAGGTCAAGGGGTATCAACAGGTTATGTTGGTGTTGCTCTATCTAATAATCCTACTGGACCATTCAAGTATAGTCACAAATTCTTGGGGGCAGATTCTCCCAATGGCTCGGGAGATTATGCAATATTTCAGGAACCGAATGGTGACCTTTATCATCTTACAGTAAGAAAGCCAGATAAAGTATTTGTGGTTGGGAAAATGAATCAGGATTACTTATACCCTGAAGGTAAATATGAAGTTTGTAAAGGGATTACAGGAAAAACAGAAGGTCCGGCAATAGTTAAGCTTAATGGCATATATCATTTAATAGGATCCGGATCAACTGGTTGGGATCCCAATCCTGCAAGATATTTTACAAGTAAATCACTTACAGGACCTTGGGTATTACAAGGAAATCCATGTGAAGGTATAAATCCTCAAAACGGATTTGGACAAGAGAAAACCTATGGAGGTCAACCTACATTTATCATGTCTGTTGTTGGCATGCAGGATGCTTATATTGCCATGTTTGATATTAATAAACCAGACAATCCATTTGATAGCAGACATATTTGGCTTCCAATATCTATTAAAGAAAACAAATTTGTCATTAGCTGGCGCGATAGTTGGAGCATGAATGCTTTTGGCAATAAAACAGAGGATCTTATTGCTGCTAGTCAGACTGGGGCAAGTCCATTATTTTTTAATCCATCAGATTATGCGGCTCCAGTTATTCAAACAAATCATTTTTCTCATCCAAATGAATTCAATATTCGTTCAGGGCTCCCCAATTTTTTCAATAAAGTAAAAAAAGGACAAGCCGTTACTATTGGTTATTTAGGTGGAAGTATTACTAGAGCCAATAATCAGTACAGAGCACAATCAGCAAAGTTTATCCAACAGTTATTTCCTACAATCAAAATGACGGGAATCAATGCAGGAGTATCAGGAACGGGTACAGACCTTGGTGCTTGTAGGGTATACGATCAGGTTTTAAAATTTAATCCGGATCTAGTTTTTGTTGAATTTGCGGTGAATGGTGCTTTTCCAGATGGAATGGAAGGGATTGTACGTCAGATTTGGAAATATAATCCAAGAATTGATATTTGTTTTATCTACACCACTGCCCAAGGGCAAACTAAGATATATGCAGAAGGGATAGTCCCAGAGAATATCCAGCACTTAGAAAAAATAGCAGATTATTATGCTATTCCATCGGTGCACATGGGTTTACAGGCTGCATATCTTGAGAGTAAAGAAAAGCTTATTTGGAAAGCAGACCCTGCAGTGTTAACAGAAAAAATTGTGTTTTCAGCAGATGGTACACACCCATTGGAAGCTGGTGGTAACTTATATGCAGAAGCTATTGCAAGGGCAATGTTGAAAATGAAGCGTACCGCAGGGAGTCAGGTTCATCGTTTGGCAGAACCGCTGATTGCTGATAATTGGGAAGATGCCAAAATGCTTGATCCTAAATCAATTGCTAGTTTTAGTTCTGAATGGGTAACCATTGATCCCAATAAGGTTGAATCTTTAAACCAATTTTCTCCATGGTTTCCATATGTGATGAAGGCGGAAAATCCAGGTTCATCCATCAGCTTTAAGTTTGATGGAACAATGATTGGCATCTTTGATATAGGTGGACCCGAAGTTGGACAGATTGAATTGGAACTGGATGGAATTTTGATGAATCTGAAGGAATTGAGTCCTATTAATTTTATTGCGGGAAATGAGTTTGTTGATACAAAATTAATCAACCGTTTTAATCGGAATTGTAACAATCGGTACAGAGGACAGTGTGCTTTTATCAAAACTAAACCAGGTATTCATTCCGTAGTATTGAAAATTTCTAAAGACAATCCAGACAAAATCAAGATTTTGGGAGAAATGCAGCTGGAAGATATTAGCAAAAATCCTGAGAAATACAATCATACGGTGGTATACTTAGGAAAAATATTGTTGAGAGGAGAAGTGTTGGCATCTAGATAATCTTATTTAATTCCTTATTAAATAAGGAATGATTTTTTAAACGCTGTTTTATGAAAAATTTGTTGTTGATTGTTTTCAGTTTAATTATTGCAGTTTCTTCTAGATCACAGAAGATATCTTTGAACGGTAAATGGAGTTTTGCCATAGATCCAACAAATGTGGGTGAACAGAATGACTGGCATTTGCCGTGGGAACTGGGTAAAGATAATATCAATATGTTAGCTGCTGGATGGGATCAGGTAAACGTTCCACATACCTGGAGCATTGATACACGGTATAATTTTATTGGTAAAGCCTGGTACAGGAAAGGTTTTAAACTTCCTTCAGATGTTTCCAATTCATCCGTCAGACTGAAATTTGAGGCTGTTTATTACAAATGTAGAATATTCCTTAACGGAGAACTGGTGGGTATGCACGAAGGTGGGTATACCCCGTTTACATTAGATATCTCTAAAAAAGTAAAATTTCCTGATGTGAATTACCTGGTTGTTGAAGCGGATAATTCATGGAACCAATTGGAAATTCCGGGGGCAAGAACCGGCAAAAACCCAAACGATCAGCTTTTTCCTTGGTATGAATTTGGCGGAATTACAAGAGATGTAACAATTGAAGTTTCTTCCAAAATATTTATCTCAAAACAAAAAATTGAATCTGTCCCCAATCTTCAAACAGGAAGTTCCCAAATCAAAATTATCACTTGGATTGAAAACAAAACTTTTAAAGATACCCTTATTACACTTCAGCCTGTCATCACCTTGAGGTCAAATCCTAAAATTGTACGTTCTGGAAACCAACTTTCAAAAACAATCAAACTGAAAGCATGGACCCAAGAAAAGGTAGTGATTGATGATACATTATCTGCTGCAAATACGCTTTTGTGGGATTTTGACAATCCAAACTTATATGATATTGAATCTAGTTTAGTCTCTGACTACAAATCAATTAGTTCTTACAAAACTTATTTTGGAATCAGAGAGTTTAAACAGGTAGGAATTCAAATGCTTTTAAATGGTAAGCCAATTAGGTTAGCTGGAGCCAATCGTCATTCTGATCATCCAAAGTACGGATCAACTGACCCCGCAGAACTGGCCTCACTGGACATGGGGCTGCAGCGCAATGGAAACATGATCATGGCTAGATTGTGTCATACACCAACCAGTAAACATTTCTACAAATGGGCTGATGAAAACGGATCACTAATTTTTGCGGAGATTCCTAGTTGGGGTTTCTCTTCTGTATTATTAGGGAATTCTACGTTGAGGGAGAAATTTCGTGCTCAAATGACTGAAATGGTGGAAGAATTCTGGAATAGTCCCAGTATTGTAGCTTGGAGCACAGGCAATGAATACCAAAGCTGGACGCCTGAAGGAGATGAATGGACTCTGTTCCAGCGAGAAAAATACCTAGAACTTGATAAGACACGTCTGATTACTTTTATGGGACTTGGTTCTGCCGGAAATAAAGAAAACTTGTTGCCTCCACACGACAGCTATCGTCATTGCGATTTTATTTGCATTAATATCTATTCAGGACTAGAAGGGTTTGAAAAATTACTACAAAACATTCATCAAAAATATCCGGATAAACCAGTATTTGTATCAGAATTCGGACTAAGATCCGACCAAGTGAAAAATGAACAACAACGTATTGACAATCTCAAAGGGGTAATTGAAATTGTGAGAAGAAATCCCTTTGTATCCGGAATTTCTTACTGGAGTTTCAATGACTATCTGAGTAGGTTTACAAATACCAATCCAAGTGGATACAGGGAGTGGGGTATTGTGGATGCAAACAGGAAACCTAGAGGACTCTATACTTCTTTCCAGAACAATCTTTCACCAGTAATAGTTACCTACGAAAAATCTGATCTGATTATTACTGCCAGATTAGATTTTCCTTCCTACACTCTTAAAAATTACAAACTTGTTTTAAGTTCAGAGAATAAGATTTTAAGAGAATATGCATTGCCATTGTTAAATCCAGGCGAATCAACCAAGATCAGGATGGCCAAGCCATCTGCAACCACAACCATTGTTGTTGAAAATTTAAGTGGATTTAAAGTCTTTAATTCAAGTATTCAATAATCTAATTTTCAATTCATGATGAGAAAAAGTATTGTCTGGATTTTAATGGTGTTTGTTTTATCTAGTTCAATTCTAAAAACATTTGGTCAGAATAGAATTGGGTTAGATCAATACAATATTGTTTGGACTTCCCAAAGTCAAAATTCATCTGAATCCATGCCATGTGGTGGTGGTGATATTGGACTAAATGTATGGGTTGAAAAAGGGGATATATTATTTTATCTTTCTAGAAGTGGCGCTTTTGACGAAAACAATGTTTTTCCAAAGTTTGGAAGGGTAAGGTTGAAGATCAGTCCCAATCCATTTGATAAGGGTGTCTTTAGACAAGAATTGAAACTCAAGGAGGGGTATGTAGAGATTTCAGGAACTAATGCTGGAACTAATACGCTTGTTAAAATCTGGGTTGATGTTTTTAAGCCGGTCATCAATGTTGAAACCGAAAGTAGTAGGCCGGTATCTGTTGAAGCTATATATGAGAATTGGCGAATGAATGACTTTGAATGGACCAATCAAAAAATGACCAATGCTAGCCTTGGCTTTCGCGATGCCCCAATGAACGCTATTATTAGAAAAGATTCTATTGGATTTAACCAAGATAAGATTGTCTTTTATCATCGCAACCGCGATGAATCCTTGTTTGATTTTACTGTTAAACAACAGGGCTTAGTTCCCATTAAAGACCAACTATGGAATCCTCTTAAAAATCTGACTTTTGGAGGTGAAATGATAGGTGAAAATATGGAACCAGTTGGAACCACGTTAGGAAGATATGCAGATACAGATTTTAAAGGATGGAAGTTAAAAACAAAAAAACCTTCTCGTAATAATCATTTGAGTGTTATTCTGCATGTTGATAATGTTCCTTCCATTGAAGTCTGGAAAAAGGGATTGTTTGATTTTGAAGCTATGGCCATTTTAAATCAAAAAATTGCCAAAGAAAAAACATTGCGTTGGTGGAATGAATTTTGGAACCGCAGCTATATTTTTATCAATCCCACCAATACAAATGAAAAATTACCTGAATGGCAAGTAGGAAGAAATTATCAACTTTTCAGGTATCAATTAGCATGTAATGCTTATGGAAAATATCCCACTAAATTCAATGGCGGCTTATTTACTTTTGACCCATCATATATAGATAAAAGTCTTCCTTTTACTCCTGATCATCGAAACTGGGGTGGGGGCACGCATACTGCACAGAATCAACGTTTAGTATACTTTCCTATGTTTAAAAGCGGAGATTTTGATATGCTTGCGCCACAGTTAAATTTTTATTTACAAGCCTTAGGAAACGCAGAAAAAAGAACGGAATATTATTGGGGACATAAAGGTGCTTCTTTCACTGAGCAACTTGAACAATTTGGGCTTCCTTTAGCCACATCTTATGGATGGAAAAGACCTGACTATTTTCCTAAAGGTGTAGAATACAATTTTTGGTTAGAATATTTGTGGGATACACAAATGGAGTTTTGTTTGATGATGTTGGATCTGGATCGTTATTCAGGTCAGGATATTTCAAAGTATATTCCTTTTATTGAAAGTTGTTTAATCTTTTTTGATGAACATTATCAAAAAGAAGCGCTCTTGCGTGGTCGTCAGGCATTGGATGGGAATGGCAAACTAATTTTATATCCCGGTACGGGTGCTGAAACATATAAGATGGCTTATAATTCTACATCCACCATTGCAGGATTAAAAACAGTGTTAACTCGTTTGCTTGAACTTTCAGACAAATATGTTTCAACAGAAAAGCGCAAACATTGGGAAGCCATGCTAAATCGTATTCCTCCCATTGCATTTAGGGAGAATAATGGTCACAAAACCATTTCACCTGCTTGGACATGGGCACGCATAAATAATCAAGAAATTCCTCAACTATATCCTGTTTTCCCATATGGTATTTACGGTATTGGAAAGCCAGATTTAGATGTTGCTATTAATACATGGAAATACGGAACGGATCTGCCAATTCAAAAGAATTATATCAGTTGGCATCAGGATGCTATTTTTTGTGCTCGTTTAGGTCTTACTAATGAGGCAGCTGCAATTACTATTCAAAAACTACGTGATTCAGAGAGAAGATTTCCAACATTTTGGGGGCCAGGGCATGAT
>CALRXZ020000157.1:0-8034 GCA_943372255.1 Chitinophaga pinensis | reverse complement strand
TACCTAGAAGTAATATTTTTTAGTCCTGTGTTTGTGCTTGCCATATTATCAGACCTCAATTGAATATTATTCTCAATGACCAAAGCATGATCATGGGTATAAATTTTTACCCTTAAAGGATTGGCAAGAGATGCTTCATTATGCTGTATGGTATTCTCTACCAACATTTGCAAACACATAGGAGGTAGAAATCTTCTTTTATCATCATCATCAACGCTAATAGAGAAATCTACAGCTGTTTCAAACCTGATTTTCAATAGATAGGTATAATGCTGTAGAAAGGCCAATTCATCTGCTAAACTTACAAGTTCCGCATTCTTGATATCCAACACATATCTATATACTTTGGATAGTTCATTGATAAAATTGACTGCTTTATCTTGGTTTTGATACACCAAAGAAGAGAGTACACTTAGATTATTGAATAAAAAATGGGGATTGATTTGATTTTTGAGATTTTGCAATTGGGCTTCGGCGCTTTGGGTCTTGTATTTTTCAACTTCCAGTAAACTTTCTTTCCAAGACTTGAAAAAGTTAAACCCAACATAAATGGCAATAAATGCAAGTGCAAAGAAAAGGGCAGGAACAAAGATCTCACGCGTTTTCCTATCCATTAGTTTTCCATCCCCAAATCTAATTTGATGCAAAGTATACATTAAAAGAAAAAGGGTTAAGGCTGTAAATAACATAAACGTTAATGCTTGTGTCATCAACCTTTTTTGAGGAAATTCTATCCAACTATACTTTTTATTCAGCCAATCATCTATTTGCTTATTACCCTCCCACAAAAATACAATGACAATAGAAATCAGTATCAGATCAGGACCAATTAGCTCTTCAATTCTTATAAACAGTAATTTAAAAAGGACTGCAATAAGAAATGCTATGAACAATTTTAGAAAAAATGAATAGGCAGTACTTTTCATAAAAATGGAATTATAAATGAATGGTTTTGCCAGACATAACACTATACTGCTTACCGCTCTTTTTAAAATAGATAGTTAAGGCACTGGGATTATAGACCATATTTTTATCAACAGAGAATTGTAATAGATGAAAAGCTTTGAGATAATCCACCAAATCAATCTGGGTAGTATATAATATGTCTGAGTGATTGGCCAGTAATTGGAATGTCTTTTCTGTTTCTTCCCATTTAGCTTTATCGTTAGACATTTCCCAACTATGGCCCCAAAGGTCAAATAAGGCTAAGTTTTTGGAGTTGATAAACTCTTGGATTAATTGGTAAAAACGTGCTAATTCCTTTTTATCATTCTCTGAATTCTTTGGCTCCCAAAATGCTTTGGCAAATTGGTGTACGGTTGGATGCCATTTTAGAAGATTGTCGGGAATTTGAAAAGCATAGGTATCATTTACGGTTCTGGCATATTCAATGCCAAGTCCTTTTATCACATCTACAACAGTATCATTATGATTGCCAAAGGGATAAGCCATTCCTCTAACTGGATAATCTACTAATCGCTCTAATTCCTTTCTGTCTTCTACTACTTCAAAAACCATATCAATTTTAGATAAGCGGGTAAGTGGAGGATGATTAGCCGAATGAACAGAGACCTCATGTCCTTTAAAAATTGATTTGATTTCTGATCTGTTCAAATATCCTTCCGAACCCAACTTATTAGAATTCAAATGGAATGTGCCTTTAAGTCCATACTTATTCATCAGCTGAACCAATTGCCTGTCTTCAGACCTACCATCGTCATAGCTAAGAATTAGGGCCTTAGATTTACCATTAGGAAAAAGCAGTTCAATGATTTCACCCGAATGCACTTTTTCTAGATTAATTTGAGCTATTCCATTTTTACTGAAACATGAAAAAATTAGAACAACAAGTAGTATCCGTTTCATACACATTTAATTATAGTCTTAAAACTAGGTATTAAAGTAAAGTTTTGGGAACAGTTTTCTTTTCCTGTTAACAATTACAGATACTATTGAAGCGGAAAGAATTAAAACACCAATTACAAGCAATATAAATGTTGTATTTGGTGATGTATCCTCCACTACTATCCAACTATTATTTTCAAGTTGTAGTTCTACTTCATAATTGTTGACATTGTTTAAAAGCCATTGTTTCTGGGGCACTGAATTTAAGGTAAGAATTAGCTCACTGAGACTCACTGGCATTTCTTTAAAAAGGGTGTTTTTTACATAAATGGAACTGATTGTTTTAGGCACATTGGATAATTCAGCAAACAAAGTGGTTTCATGCCCCAAGATCACTTTGGGGTTGATGAGTTTAATATTCTCATTGTTCATGACCAGTTTGCAATTTTTTTGAAAATGCTTGATTACTAATTGCTGAAACTCTTCAGGACTTTTGTAGGCATTCTTGCCAAACAAATAATCAATCTCACCTTCAAATGCCGTAATAGAAGTTTTTATCACTAGTAAATACTTACCATTTTGTTCATAGATCATCAGATTAGATAAATCGGGCTGATGGGCTTGAACAATATTTGTACTTAGCAATAAGAGGAATAGAACAAATGACTTCATGATGCTTTGAATTAGTTAGCGTATGCTCCCGCCAAACTATTGATAAAATTATTTGCTCCAGCTTTGTCAACATGGTAGTGATAGCCTCTTATGGTATCAGAATGTCCCCTACTGGCATCCAGATCAGTATATTCTGTTCCGGCAGCACTCAATCTTTCGTACATGCCAAAGCCATCTAAAGCATAACCAATCATAGCAGCATGACCATCGGTTTGAGTAATCTTCTTAGAAACACCCATGGCAGCGTGATAGTGATATCCGGCTCCCATATTGATATGCCCACCAGCATCATCAAATGGTGCTAAAGTATAAGCAGCTAAAATTACATTTGCAGGGGCAGGCGCGTCAAATACCACACCATTAAATGCTATTCCTCTAACTGATGGGCCAGAAGACATTGGTCCGCCACCAAAACTAATAGGAGATGTTAATTTGATAGGGGTTACTGGAATATAAATAGTTTTAGTTAAGGTAGACACATAAGAGGGCAAGCATTCTACACAATAGTTTTTATACGCTGCTCCAACATTGGGGTTTGCTGCTGCCTGACAATCAGCTTCTGTAAGTGTTTTGGTTATTGCTCCTGTACTGGTATTATACATTTGCCAAGTAGTATTATTGTAAAAAGTAGCTAGGTTCTTAACAAAAGCACCATCTACATCATAAACATTACCGCCATCTAACCAAATACCACCTTTTGATTTATCATCACTAATATTGGAAGGACACCAAGGGCCCATGGAATGGTCTGTTGGAGTACTTTTTGAAACAATTTTATAACAATCTACCGTTGAACCATTAGATAGTGTTCGGGATACAATACTGATTGGTTCGGATAATCCGGCTGTTATAAAATTCGCAGACTCTACTTTAACTACCAATGCAGTGGTGTCAATAGTTTGATCTTTTTTACTGCAAGAAGCAAAAATGAATAGACAAGAAATGATAAAACTTAATTGAACAATTTTTGACAGTTTCATATAGGATATGTTTTATGGTGATCAATAAGGGTTTAGACGATTAATTACATAAAACCCTTTGCTAGAATTGCATTTTATACACCAGGTTTGGAAAAAAGCCTAATTGATAGGTTGTACTAATGCTCTGGTTTCTATCGTCATAAGACTGAGAAAATACATTTTTATGATTTGTTAAATTCTGTAAGTCCAAAGAGATGGTCTGAGAGAATCGTTTTTTGCTGCTATTCAACGTATAGCCCGCTTTTAAGTCAACCCTATAGTAGTTATCGTAATTGCTGGAATACACATTGGTAGACAATTGTTCCCTACCAGCAGTATTAGAAGCAGCAAGATCAATGGGGGTATAAGACCTACCACCTGCATTGGTGAATTTAAAATCAACTGAAAATTTATTCCTTTTGCTTTTGCCAATTTTCCATTCCTTACCCGCCAACAGATTAAACACATATTGTCCATTAAATGCGGTATTTCTTTCAATACCATCGCTGGCGGTATATTTTGAACTATATAAAGAGGAAGTAAATAAGCCATAATAGCCCTTAGAGAAAAACTTTTCAATAGTGAGTTCTATACCAAAATTTTTACCCTTACCCTTATTGGTTAAACTATCTTGTAAATCTGTTTTAAAAGTAGACCCTGTATTGAGCATGGAATAAGAACTAGAATAGGTAGTTACTGGTACATTGTAAATAGATTGATAATACAATTCTGTTTTAATGCGCCAATCGCTGGCCGGTTGAATATTATAGCCCAATACAAAATGGTGGCTTTTGGTAAAATCTAGGTTCAAATTATTGTAGACAATTTTTCCAGCCGTATTGGTGGTTTGTAAAAAATAGACATTGATTGGTTGCATTTGTGCATGCAACCCATATCCAATATTAAAACTGCTTTTGTTGTTGATGGCATAGATCATTCCAAGTCTAGGTTCTACTGCGGTTGAACTGTTTAGGGCTAAATATTGGGTATGCAGGCCAGCATTCATGGTCCATTTTTCACTCAAATTGTACTTTAGATGGGCAAAGGCCTGGGCCAGATTGGTAGAACTATTATAATCCCATACCTGTTTGTAAGACTGGGCAATATTTTCCTTGGTTTTATAAAATAAATCCAAGCCAATTATTTCATCTTGAATCCCTGCTTTTACAAATAGTCTGGAAGAAATTTTGGAGTTATAAGTAGTACTAAAATTGATGCCTGTTTTTGCTACGTTACTAACTTCTTTGATAAAACTGGTTGATGTTGCCCTATCAGAACCATATCCTGTTTGGTCAGTACTGGAATAATTAAGACCAATGGTAGAACTAATGAAAGATTTTTTATTGATTTGTTTAAAATGGTTTAACCCAAGAATACCAATCTTACTAGCAAAATCAACCTGATTCCCATTTCCATATAAAGTGCTAGAACTACCTCCGCTAATATTAATAGTGCTAGTTGCTAAGATTCCAAATAAGGAAAACTTACCCAATTTGCTGGTACCACTATTTAATTTAAAAGATAGATCCTGGTAAGAAGGTGTAGATGTAGTGCCAATATTCACACCTAATGTTTGTGCAACGCCTGCCAAAGCATACCTATACCCTACAAGATAAGATGCATCACTTTTTTTGCTAAAAGGGCCTTCGGTAGTGGCTTCTAATCCAGTAATCACCCCTACTTGCAAAGTGGTTTCTCTTTTTTTGTTATTCCCATTTCTTAATCCAAGATCAAAAACACCAGCTGTGGCATTGCCATATTCCGCGGGAAATGCGGAAGTAAAGAAGTCCGAGCTTTTTAAAAGATTGGTGTTTAATGCACTTACGGCGCCACCGGTGGTACCTACAGAGGCAAAGTGGTTGGGATTGGTCACATTCATGCCATCTATTCTCCATAACACTCCAACGGGTGAATTACCCCTGATCACAATATCATTTCTACTATCGTCTGGGGCACTTACGCCAGCAAAATTGGCTACCAATCGAGCTGGGTCAGATCTTCCACCTGCGTATCGGTTTACCTCTTCCATGGAAAAAGACCTAGCGCTTACACTGGCCAATTTATTAATGGTGCCAGCTTTGTTGCTGGATGTTACTACTACTTCTTTTAATTGATTAAAGGTTTCTTCCAAGGCTATATCCAATATCACTTCTTTACCTGAGGTTACCACTATATTTGGAATGGTCATGTTTTTATAACCTGTGCAAGTAATGCTTAAGTCATATCTATCAGGTGGAAGATTGGGAATGCTGTATTTTCCAAGGCTATCAGAATTGGCAGCTTTTTGCAAGGCAATAACTTGCAGACTTGCACCTACTAAGGGTGTTTGTGATAATTTGTCGGTAACGGTACCGCGAATGTTTTGTGTGTTTTTTTGTGCAAAAGATGCACTACATATCAAAACTGTGATAACCAGAAAATACTTGCCCATTGTTCCATTCAATTGATTGGGCGCAAAATACTGGCAGTACTTTGGACGGATTGGGCTAAACTAGTTGAGTTGTTGAAATTGTTGGTTGAGTTGTGAGCCATAGATTTTTTGGAATACCATTTGAATCTATAATCTCACCAACATCCCTTTTCTTTTGACAATGCTTTGATAGTCCCACTGAATGGTTCTGGATTTTTTTAGACATCGCTTTAGCGTAGTTGGCTTAATCTCAGTTGCTTGGTTGTAAAAGATGGATGCGTCTTTGAATTTACCGCCTAGTATGTTGAGGGCATCTTCTTCAAAATCAGCACCGCTCCAGAACATGAGTCGGATGCCCCGTTTTTCTTTACTGAATCCTACAATGGGGTTACCATTGATGAACCAAACGGGGTGGCCGTGCCAGATCTTGCTTTCTGCTTCTTTGAGTTCCCCATCTATAAGTGATGTCAATAGGTTGCAAATCTCTTGGTCTGTTGAAATTTGATTGGTGTTGTAGGATTGGATGGATGGGTGCATGGGTGTAAGATTAATCAACTAGTCTATTAGGAATATCCATCTAGGCATGTAAAATTCTAATGTTGTCTAATTTAGTTATGGAAACACCATAAAATATCCAAGTTTTTCATTTTTTACAAACATGTAATTTTTTGAGATGAGCTTTTGGGTCAAAATTATCTACCCTCGGGCTTTTCTCTCCAATTACAAGGGCCTTATTTAGCAATTTATTTGTCTCTTTCTTGGACACTAAATCTCCATTTTTATCATACAACAATATTGAAGTTTCTTTTTCCATATAATTATATTTGAATTTAAATATAACAATTCCTAGTGTGTTTATAGTTAGAATCTATACCCCAATTTTAACCCTGCATGAGTATTAATCTCTGCCTTGTTATTATTGGAGAAATCTAGTCTGAATCCGGTTAACCATTTTTTAGAAAGGTCAAATTCAATTCCTGTTGAAATTCTATATCCAACAACAAATCCGTTGTCAAAAGCCAATATGGATTGACGAACTGAATTTCCTAAAATATCTACCGATGTTCTTCTTTGCGGATCAGATGACCTTTGAGAGTACCCAATTGTTGGCCCCAGCTGGATATTGAATCCTGGCAAAAACGATTTCAATGGGTAATAAGCGGCTTTTGTCCAAAGCAGTATGTTTGATGTTTGATGAAAGGTTTGAATCATGTCAGAGAAACTGGGATTTTGAATCACCGGATTTTTAACTCCGTTTTCAAAGACCAACTCCCCTCCTAGCAAGAATTTATTGAGCCCCCAAACAGGCTTCTTCACAAGATCTTTTGATAATTCCATAGATACTGAGTATCCCATATAATCACCGGTACCAAAAGAAACATTCCCTGCAGATAATTTGAAATAGGTATTTCTTTGTTGGGTTGTTTGAGCAAAAATGGTGAAGCAACAACTGATAGCAATGGCTGTTAAAATGGTTGTTTTCATGAAAACTGTTTATGTTTTACTTACAAAACGCATACCAAATTTCTATACACTTTAAAACCATGATAACATGCACTTAAATCGTTTTAAACAACAACAGGGTTAATTGTCTGCGTGTTTTATGTTCCATGATTAATTAAGCTATTATAAAATTGGCTGGCGCGATGTTATCTAAATTTATTCATTATTCCTTTTTTGAATCACAATCGCCCTTTCAATCCTAGCAAATATTACTCTTTGCACCTTGGCAATCAGAATGTTCTATTTCCCATTTAAGACCTTCTCATTAAAATCAGCCAGCATTTTTGAATTGGGATACTGAGTTATTGCCCATTGCATCATATCTTTTGCGCCAGACATATTCTTTGCCCAGTATTGAATAGATATATGCCCCAACAATTCATCTTCAGAAATGGTATAGTTATCAGTTTCCTTTAAAGAGCTGTAATAGGCTTTGAAGTTGTTTACATTGTTAAACTGATAATCAAACCACTTACTAATTCCACTAATAAATGCTTTTGGATAAATAGTAGTATGGGTTTCTAAAGGAAAAGATTCATACTCAAAATGAATAAACTTCCTAGCTTTTTCAGAATTAAAAAAATCCCTTGACTTGTTAATGGATTTTTCCCAGTCGGTACCTGATTCATTTCCCTTGGCCATATA
>CALRXZ020000156.1:0-8131 GCA_943372255.1 Chitinophaga pinensis | reverse complement strand
TGCCAATGCTTGTTTGCTATCTACATCGGCTATGCCAAATTCTTTATAGATATAAGGCCACATGATATTGATGGCACTCCTATCAATATAATTGATAATGGTTGCTACTGCAATCAATCCAATAATCCACCACCTCAGTCCTTTAATTTTCATGCTCAATTGAATTACTTGATAAAATCTTCACGCATAGGGCTAAACACATCTATTAACACCCCTTTTTCCAAACAAACAGCCCCATGTAAAACATGAGGGGGTATATAAAAAGCATCCCCAGCTTTTAATACTTTCTTTACAGCATCTATTTCAACTTCAAAGACGCCACTTTCAATATGTGTAATTTGAGAATGGGGATGACTGTGCAAACTGCCCACTCCTCCTTGATCAAAAAAAACTTTCACCAGCATTAAATGGTTGTCATAAGCCATGATCTTCCGATTAACCCCGGGATCTACATTCTCTAGTGCAATAGACTTGTCTTCAATATGCACTTGTTGTTCTTCATTCGTTTTCATACCCTTCATTTAATAGGTTCCGCCTGATAATTTTCTCCCTTGATAAAATATGCTGTAGGGGCCAATCCATTCCATTTTTTGGCCACCCATTTCAAATTGATGTTGACTGTTTTTGTTTAGATCATTCCTGCTTTCACAAATCAATAAAGCTTGACCATTAATCATAATGCTTGCTACCGTTATTTCTTGATTATCCTGCAACAGACTAATATTTTGTACGGCAGCATTTCCACCAGAAGATGTTTCCATGACAGGGTCATATTGGCCATGTATTTCCAAGACATTCACAAATGTTTGGTTGCTTGCATTTTTCCTAATTACAAATACTGGATCATGTCTTAGATTAAAATCTGGATCGTTAGCACCAGTCCTAGCAAAAAATAGTTTTGCTGAGTCTTGAATCATGCTAGACAAACTATAAAATGTTTTGCCATTCATAAAACTAAACTGCACGGTGGTATTGCCAACATTGGCTTCCGCTTCCTTCCACAAATATTGATAACCGTTTTTCTTACCCAAGGAGGTCATGCTATTTTTACTTGATTGATAAGGAAAATTTGCATGAATGAATTGACCTAGATAATGAAAAGGCAAATCATATTGGTGTTGAGAAGCAGAACTTGCTTTAAGTAGATCTACCAATAATTTTTGACCATTGGGCATTTGCAAAAAGTAAACAGTCCTGTCCATTCTAACACCAGTTGTAGCATTGGTATCCATGGCAGAAGCAACCAATAAATTGGGTTGATCTAAAGTTGAAAAACGTTTAGTAGGGGCAAAGTTTTCGGCAATTTTTTCTTCTCCTTTAAAATGACTGGTTTCGTCTACTACCAAGGTATTGTGTGCAATGGTTTGAACTGCGTATTTGCCGTTTTCTGGTAAATACCTTCCGCCGTATTTTTGTTCAACGCCCACAAATCTTGCAGAACCATAATCTTGGAGTATTTCTTTTCCGCCATCAAAAAGATTGATGTTCAGTTTATCAAAATGCCCATGAGATAAACCATGTGATGTATACTTAAATATTAAACTAGATAAATCTTGACCTTTACCCAAACGTAGAATGTCTAATCCACCTTGTTTACCTGTAGGACCATCTGTGTTTTCAATACTGGTATAAGGGAACCAAGTGGGAATTGCTTTAGGGTCTGCCATAGCTTTTGCTAATTGAACACCACCTTTACCTAATAATACCCTTCCTTGTTTCTTGGCTACAAATAAATAAGCTGGTTTTACTCCATAGGCTTTGGTAGCAACATTTAACGCCATCAGCATTTCACTTGTAGTGTAATCCTTGTCCTTAATAGCATCATTCATAGGAAAAAACATTCCATCTAGATTGGTATGTTGCAAAGCAGTGTTTACTGCTTTTTCTAAAATGGCGTTTCTGTATTGAAACAAGTGCTGCTCAGGAAATTTATTGTTAAGCGCATTGGCAAAAATCATAAAGGGCAACAATGCATAACGGGTATAATATGGACCTTCTGTATAATATCCATCTGGAGAAAATAATTGGCCCATTAAAGCATAAAACCCGGCATTGCCATTCCGTAAGCTGCCTTTTAGGGCCAATTGAATATAATCATCATTATCTGTAGCAATTCCTACTAAACCAACAGCAGCTGTGGCCCATACTGCGTGATTGTGAATGAGGTTAAACCAAGGTTTGAGGTCTTGTGTGATAAATTCCACTTCTGGCTTAAAAGCTCCAACAGTTATCAAATCTCTATCTGTTTTTTTCAAGCCATTATAAACCATGTCATAGGCCATAGAAGTATAGACTAACCAATTGGCATCATTCAATGCCTGCCAAAAAATTCTACCTGGAGAACTACTGGTAGCTTGGGGATGGTTCTTTAAGCCTGGATTTAGTTTGGCATATTGCAATAAAACTCTCCCTACCAAATCGGCGTAAGCTTGCTTACCGGTAATACTATATAGAATACCACTGTTGAATAACAACAAGTAATTAGCCTTATGCCGTTCATGAGAATAACCACCAGCCGCATCCTTTGGCATGGGCACATCTACTGGCTTATCCAACCAAGGGTCTGTTTCTTTTTTAATAGTAGCTAATGATTCCTGTAACAAAGTATTGCCAGTCAGATTGGCTTTCACATACTCCACATCTGCCTTGCTATAAAAACCAACAGGATGTTGTGCATACAGTAAACTGCTAAGCAAAAACAAGGTAATGGTTGTAAGCAATCGGAACATGGTAATCAATTCAAAATGGTTCAACTAAACACTAAGCAAAAAAGGAACCTCCATTTATTTCAACACTTTCTCCATTAATAAAAGAAGCCCCATCGCTTAATAAATAAGCAACAAGATCCGCTACTTCAGTAGCCTGACCTTCTCTTTTTAAAGGAGTAGCCGCAGCTACATTAGCTCTAATTTCAGGTTTGGTAAACGTGTCATGAAAACCAGTGTTTATCATACCAGGAGAAACCGCATTTACACGAATCCCTTTGGGTCCTAACTCTTTGGCCAATCCCCTGGTAAGGGTTAGTACCGCACCTTTAGAAGCCGCATAAGCCAAAGCTCCACCACCACCGCCGTCACGTGCTGCCTGAGAGGAAAAATTTACAATAGCAGAACCAGATACCAAATGAGGCAAGACAGCTCTGCAAACCAAGTAAACCGATTTTAAGTTTACATCAATGACTGCATCCCAAAATGCTTCGTCTAAATCTGCCAATGGTTTCCTACCCAAAATACCACCCGCTACATTCACTACATAATCAATCTGGGTTCCATAAGTAGCAACTGTTGTTGCTATTAACTTTTGAACATCGGCAGATTGGGTCATATCTCCTTGAACGGCAATGGCATCGCCACCGGCAGCCTTAATCAATGCCAATGTTTCATTGGCTTGTTCGGCACTTGATAAATAGTTAAAACATACTTTAATTCCAGCAGCAGCTAGTTTAATGGAAACGGCCCTTCCAATATCTCGGGCACCGCCTGTTACAATGGCAACTTTGGTTGCAGAAGCATTCATGGCAATTATTTTAAGTTACAACAATCGTTTAATTACCGGAAAACCGGATTTTGTAACGTAATGTTAGAACTTAATATCGCCAAGGCGATTTTAAAAGACATTAAATAATATCAAATTTTAAACAGTTTCATTGAATTATTTCTAATGTATATGCTATTTGTTTTCCTCTTTTAGATTTTTTCCATTCCGGCAACGTTACCGGCAACCATACCGGCATTCTCGCATTGGTTTTGCTTGTAGCTTTACGTCTCACAACGCTGTATGGAAAAGCCTGCCACCATCAAAGACATTGCAAAGCGATTGAACATTTCATTGTCAACCGTATCAAGAGCCTTGCGCAATGCATCTGATGTAAATCCCGATACCAAGAAAGCCGTAATGGCTTTATCAGAAGAACTCAATTACCAACCCAATAAATTAGCCTTAAGCTTAAGACAGAAACAAACACATACCATTGGTGTGATTGTACCTAACCTAGACTATGTACTTTCTCTGATGGTTAGAGGAATAGATGAAGTAGCACTTGAAGCAGGATTTACTGTAATGGTTTGTCAAAGCAATGAATCATTTGGAAGAGAAATTTTGAATACCAGAAGATTATTAGAAAGTTTGGTTGATGGGTTTATCATTTCCGTTTCAAGTGAATCAAAATCATTTGACCACTTTAAAAAAATCCAAGAGCGGAATTTACCCGTAGTGGTGTTTGATAGGGTTACGCCACATTTAACAGCTCCTAGTGTGCGTATAGACAATGAAGAAGGTGGCTTTGTGGCTACAGAACACTTGATAGAACAGGGTTATAGGCGAATAGCTGTTTTAGCAGGACCAGAAAATCTAGGCGTGAGTAATAGTAGAATGGATGGCTATTTAAATGCTTTGAAAAAACATAAAATCAAAAAAGATCCTGCTCTAATTGTTCACTGTGACTTTAACCAAGACTACGCTTATTTTGCCACTTTAGAATTATTGGCCATGAAGAAAAGGCCTGATGCCATTTTTACCATTAGTGATAGAATGGCTATTGGCGCTATGTTGGCCATTAAAAAGAAAGGATTGCGCATGCCACAGGATATTGGTTTGGTAGGATTCAACAATGAGCCTGTAACAAGTTTAGTAACACCAAGTATTTCTAGTGTAGATATGCCATCATTTGAATTGGGCAAAGTTGCGGCTAAATTATTCATTGAAACCATGCACAATAAAGAGAATATGGATCTGGAAGAAAAGGTTTTAAAACCCAAACTTATCATCAGAGAGTCTTCCCAGAAACTTCCCATTAAAAATAACTATTGACTACTTTCAAAACAGAAGTATGAAAAAATTAAGCCTCCTTTTTTGCTGTTTACTGTTTATTTCTTTGACAAGATTAGATGCAAAGAATTGGACCGTTGCTAGTGCCGCAGCATTAATGCAAGCAGATAAATCTGCCCAACCCGGTGATCTTATTCTGTTACAAAAAGGAGACTGGCAAAATGTTAGTATTCAGTTGAATGCTACAGGAACAGCAATTGCGCCTATTACTTATCGTGTTGAAAATGCTGGTTCGGTTTGGCTTACAGGTCAGTCAAGCCTAAGCATTGGAGGGGCTTGGTTAATTATTGAAGGATGGCATTTTAGAGACGGATTTGCAGGAAAAAAAGCCGTTATTAGTTTTAGAACTAGTAAAACCCAACAAGCCAATCATTGCAGGGTAACCAATACGGTGATTGATGGATTTAACAATCCAAAAAGATTGGATGAAAACTATTGGATAGAATTACACGGCAGAAATAATAGAATAGACCATTGTCAATTTAGAGACAAACAAAATATGGGTGTATTGTTAGCAGTGATACTAGACAATGATTTAAGCAGGCAAAACTATCATTCTATTGACCATAATCATTTTGGCTTTAGAATTCCCTTAGCATCCAATACCGGAGAGATGATTAGGGTTGGCGTATCAGAACATTGCGAGTTTAATTCCAATACACAAATCACGGATAACTATTTTGACAACTGTGATGGAGAAACAGAAATCATATCTATCAAATCAGGCGCCAATGCCATTCGCAGGAATCTATTCAAAGAATGTCAAGGATCTGTAGTATTAAGACATGGTAATAAGAACCTAGTGATGGATAATCTTTTCTTAGGTAATGGCAAAGCTGGAACTGGTGGTGTAAGAATCATCAATGAGGGCAACTGGGTTTTAAATAATTTCTTCTATAGATGCAGAGGAGAGGGTTTCAGGGCACCGCTTTGTATTATGAATGGAGTACCTAATTCTCCAGCCTTTAGATACTTGCCGGTAAAAGATGCTTTAGTTGCCAATAATAGTTTTGTGGATTGCGCACCCATTGGTTTTTGCGAGGGTAGTGATACTGAAAGAAGTCAAGCACCAGTAAATGTGTTGATGGTCAACAACCTCATCAAAAATCAAACGGACAAATCTGTCTATTTGATTTTTGACAAAATGAACGGATTCCATTTTGCTGGAAATATTGTCAACAAAGAGCAAGCTCAACAATTAATGACTGGATTCTCAAAAGCCCCTATTTCAAAATCAAATAGTGATTCCATTATAGTGAGCAAATCTGTTTACCAAAACACCAAGAATTGGATGGATTCAATTGGTAAAGCCAATCCAGAAAGAAAGGAACTGGTTTTAAATAACAAACCTGGATTTTCATCAGTCAACTTAATCAGCCAATTAAAAAATCTTGAAAAGGAAGCTGGCACAAATTGGTATCAACCAATAAATAGCTCCAAAAAATTATTAAAAATTGATTGTGCAGACGCGGCTAGCCTGGTGAAGTTAATACAACAATACCCAAGTGTGCTTCTTTCTATCAACCTCACTGGTAAGCAATACCTATTTGATGTACCAGTTAACATACTGCAGCATCTTGAACTAACAAGCAAGCAAACTACACCTGTTCAACTAGCTATTAAAGGGAGCAATCAGGCTTTTCTTTTTCAAATCATGTCTGGAGCAAGTTTAACTTTGAGAAATATCTCAATAGACTTAAGCAATTTGGGAGCATCTAGCTTTATTGCAACTGATAGTTCAGGATCTGTAAAGCATGTTTCTTTTAGCATGCATCAAGCCAAGATCAGCAATATTCCTTCTGTCTTTTTTGATGCTACCAAGACCAGTGTTGCAGATAGTATCAGCATAACCCAAAGCAGTTTTGAGCAAGGATCTGGCATCTTATTTAAAATGAACCAAGAGTTGGGTAAAAAAGGCTATTACAATGTAGAACAACTATCTATAACCAATAATCAATTTAGCAACTTTAAAGGTCAGGTATTAGACTTGGTTCGCACGGGTAATGATGAGAGTACTATGGGACCCATTGTGAAAATTGCAAACAATCAATTTAACAATATTCAATTTATTTCTGCAGACAAACCCATGATTCAATTTGCAGGTGTACAAAAAACCTTACTAGAAAACAACCGTTTTATCAATTGTTATACTAGTAAGGTTATGATTCTATACAAAGATGAAGTAAAAGCGGCCCATCGTCAGAAAGATAATCAATCAGAAAGATCTGGTGAAATTCAAACAAATAAATTCTTGGTTAAAGATTAAGAAAATAGGGAATCAGCCCCCTTCTCAAATCCTATGCACCAGGATGTCTGTACTTAACTGATAAAGTGGTTGCTTTGTCAAGCTCTTCCGGCTCTATCAAAAGTGTCACTTTTATGGAACCCATTCCACTTGCTTTTATAGACAGGGCAATTGCTGCCGCAGCTGCAGAATCAGGTAGCTCACAGATGACATAAGCATCACAATTATTGATGTAATAAAATGACTCCATTGTACCACCTAAATGGCTAATCATGGCTTCAGTCATTTTCTTTCTATCTGAACCACCACCTTTTGTTAGTACACCTTTTGCACCTTCAGCTGAATAAGAAGCTTCGATAAAGAATTTCATCATTAAAATGTTTAATTGCCCTACTCTTATGGCTTTTCGGATAGGCCCCGTTTTTTAAAGTGATTGCTGGACTTCACTGACTGATATTAATTGAAAAAAGAATACTTAAATAACTATTTGTATTCAAAAAACCGATAGTTATAATAAACAGAAACTTCCTACTTACAATTATTTTCAAAAATGTAAAGGTGCTTTGCAAAATTCTCAATGACTACTTCTTTTTCAGGCAAAGACATTAATTCTGGGCAGCTTGCAAACAGTTTGTCAAAATAATCTTTTTTGTAATTCTTACTTTTAATAAATGAAGAGGCTCCATTAATCACAAGAATGTAATTCTGAGGGGAACTAGAAACCGATGTTAATCCCAAAAATCCTTTTTTCTCGTTAAATTTCGGGTCGCCCTCGTATACTTGAATTTTGCTTGAGAACTCCGGATTAATTATCTGAGACAAATAAATATCTTTTTTTCCAGGGTAAGTTATTGGATAGAAATAAACATAGTCCTTGATATACTCTGATCCCACTTTGGGCTTGTTCATAGTTAACAAAGACCATTTTTTTGATTCATTGGAATAAATATCTGATTTTCTTTGTGCGTCCATTTTAATCTTTAGAAGCTTTATATCCTCTACTTTAAGTTTGATAGATTCACCAGTGGCACTGTCTTTAATTTTAAAACTGGTTATATA
>CALRXZ020000155.1:0-8400 GCA_943372255.1 Chitinophaga pinensis | reverse complement strand
AAATCATCTATGTAGACTATGAATTGCATTTTGCCGTGATTGAATTAATTGGAGAATGGAACGATGCCATTGAAAACGATATCATGGAATTGAAAAGAGAAATCCTTGATATTCTTTACCAACAGGGCATTTGTAAATACATTTTGATCACTGAAAACGTGCTAAATTTCCACAGTAGTGATAAGGAATATTATCAAGAATGGTATGAAGAAGTAACTGAAGCTGAAGGTTGGATAGTAGCCCTAAACATGTCAGAAGCTACCCAACAGGATTTTAGAAAAAAGAAATTGCAATATTTGATTGAATTAATGGAACTACCTGATTGGAGGGTTTACAAACCTTACCATTTGTTTAAAAAGATTGATGAAATACTGCAGAAAAGACTTGATTAAGAAAAGGTCTTATATTTAACCTATAAAATAATTACAAATGTCATTACCTGTAAACAATAAAAACAGCGGAAAACCAGGCAGCAAGGGCCCTAAAGCCAATGCGGCAGGTTCCAAATTTATTGCTAAGCCCGGTGCTAAAGCAGTTGGAACTACTAAGAAACCCATTAAAACAGGGGGATCTAGAGGAAGTTAATTGGGTTTTCACCTATTGAAAGGCTGTTCCTAACCGAACAGCCTTTTTTTTATTGTTGCAACTCAGATAATTTGTATTTTAACTAAAACATCCCTACATGAATCAAGAAATCATCAATCTCTATGATGAGTATACCCATCTACCTTTGAGTAGAAACGAATTTTTGAAAAGACTGGCCCTATTAACAGGAGGTATGTCAGCCGCATTAAGCGTTTTACCAATGATTGAAGTAAATGCTACCAATGCAGCTATCACTAGTGATGATGATCTTGAAATCGAAACAATTGCTTATGCAGGTGTGAATGGAGAAATGAAAGCTTATGTAGCCAAACCCAAAAACGGAAAAAAATTGGCTGCAGTTGTTGTCATACATGAAAACAGGGGATTAAATGCCCATATAGAAGACGTGGCTAGAAGGGTTGCTAAAGCAGGATTTTTAGCAATTGCACCCAATATTTTGGCTCCTTTAGGTGAATTACCCAAGAATGATGATGAATTAAGGGCTAAATTTTCTACACTAAAACCCGATGAGAATCTGCAGAATTTTAGCAGGGCATTTGACTATTTGGCAACTAGAAAAGATTGCAATGGTAAATATGGTTGTGTTGGATTCTGTTGGGGTGGAGCCATGGCCAATAGTCTTGCAGTGGCCGTACCTAAATTAAAAGCTGCTGTAGCTTATTATGGCAGACAACCAGATGCCGCACAAGTACCACAAATTAAAGCATCCCTGATGTTACATTATGGAGGACTAGATGAACGAGTGAATGCCGGTATTCCAGCCTACGAAACGGCTTTAAAAGCCAACAATATTCCTTACGAAATTTTTGTGTATGATGGCGTGAATCATGCATTTCACAATGATACTGCACCAACCAGGTATAATGAAGCCGCAGCAAAATTATCTTGGGAAAGAACTATTGGATTTTTCAAAAAACAATTAGGATAAATTATAACGGTTTCATCCTAGAAAATGGAAACCCATTACAACCCTTTTTGGGATTGGCCCTGTCAGCAGAAATAGCTTTCAGGGCTTTTTCTTTTGTATCAGCATCATAAATGGTATAACAGTAGCCCCATAAGAATGGTTCCATTTTTTCAAACTGTCTATAATCTATTCTAGTAAATTTACCAGGTTCAGAAGGGTTCAATGGGTCATTTTTGGCAAGTACCCATTGTTCTTGTTGATTCCACTCAATGATATGGTATTTGACTGCTTCTCTTTGAAACCATAAACTATCCGAGATGGTATATTTTATACCATAGTCATCCTGAAAACTACCCAATAAAAAAGTAGGCGCTTTTGTTTTTTCTTGACCTATAACAGGAGAAGCAAACATTAAAAAAAAGCATCCAAATAAAGCCAACTTTAAACCTTGCATATTGTCATTTTGGAATTAAACTAAACGCTCTCTAAAATCTAGTCTGTGTTTACGCAAATGATCTTGGGCAATATCATAACCAGCGTCTGCGTGTCTAATTACACCCATACCAGGATCATTTCTTAAAACCCTTGCTAGTCTTAACTCGGCAGCATCGGTACCATCTGCAACAATGACCATTCCTGCGTGAATACTATAGCCCATTCCTACTCCCCCTCCATGATGCAAACTCACCCAAGATGCTCCACCGGCAGTATTCACCAAGGCATTTAAAATGGGCCAATCTGCTACAGCATCTGAGCCATCTAACATGGCTTCTGTTTCTCTGTTGGGAGATGCTACAGAACCCGTATCCAGATGATCCCTTCCAATCACAATGGGCGCTTTTACTTTACCGGTTCTTACCAATTCATTAAAAGCCAATCCAGCTTTTTCTCTTTCTCCTTGTCCCAACCAACAAATTCTTGCTGGCAATCCTTGAAAAGCAATTCTTTCTTTGGCCATTTTCATCCAACGCAACAATCCTTTATTTTCAGGGAATAAGCTACATATTAGTTCATCTGTTACGGAAATATCAGCTGGGTCTCCACTTAAAGCAGCCCATCTAAATGGTCCCTTTCCTTCACAAAACAAGGGTCGAATATAAGCAGGTACAAATCCAGGAAAATCAAATGCATTTGTTAAACCATGTTCTTGAGCCCTAGCTCTTAAATTATTGCCATAATCAAAAGTAATAGCACCTAACTGTTGTAATGCAAGCATGAGTTCTACGTGTTTTTTCATACTATCATAGCTCATAGCAATATAGGCAGTTGGGTCTGACTTTCTCAATGCATTGGCTGCTTCATTATTCAAGTTATGAGGAACATATCCAATTAATGGATCGTGAGCCGATGTTTGGTCTGTTAATACGTCAACTTGAATTTTTCTTTCAATCAATCTTTCAAGTAAAACAACCGCATTGCACAATACTCCAATACTTATTGATTCACCTGCTTTTTTTGCTTCAATGGCTCTATCAATAGCTTGATCAATGTCTAAGAATTTAAGATCCAAATACCTAGTTTCTAATCTTTTGTCAATGCGCCACTCTTCTACTTCTGCCACCAGACACACGCCATCATTCATAGTTACAGATAAGGGTTGAGCTCCACCCATGCCACCTAAACCAGCCGTTACAGTTAGGGTTCCTTTTAAAGATCCTTGAAAATGCTTGTTTGCAACTGCCGCAAATGTTTCATAAGTACCCTGTACAATTCCTTGAGAACCAATATAAATCCAAGAACCGGCCGTCATTTGACCATACATCATCAAACCCTTTTTCTCTAGTTCTGTAAAATGCTCCCAGGTTGCCCATTTGGGAACCAATTGAGAATTAGAGATCAAGACTCTTGGTGCATCTACATGTGTCTTTAACATACCCACCGGTTTCCCACTTTGCACCAATAGTGTTTCATCATCTTCTAAATCTTTCAAAGCCTTAATAATCAAATCAAGACTTTCAAAATTGCGGGCTGCTTTTCCCCTACCCCCATAAACAATCAAATCATCTGGACGCTCAGCTACTTCTGGATTCAAATTATTTAAAAGCATTCTTAAAGCTGCTTCTTGCACCCAGCCTTTGCAATTTAATTGGTTACCTATTGGAGTGGCATATTTAACTGGGTCGTATTTACTGTTGGTAGTAGACATCTAATTGGGATTTATAGTTTCAATAAACAAGGTCTTCGTAAGCCGCTTGTAATTCGTTATAAGCGTGATTGTCTTTGGCTAATTTGGCTGCAGCCATTCCTTTCTCATACCACTCAATGGCCAAATTGGTCTGTTCCAATTTTTCTAATAGTTTGGCTAGATGATAATAAGAACCAATATAATCAGGAGTTTCAGTCAAAATGTCTTCAAAAAGCGCTTTTGCGGATAATTCTTCACCTACTTTAATGTATTCCAATGCCAGTGCATGCCTCAAAAAATTATCCTTTGGACTGGTTTCTAAGAAGGCTTTAATTTTTGCAATTCGATCCATTTTTCAAAGTTAATGGATGGCTTGGATTATTAATCAGGAATAGAAATCTGTTGGCAAAATCTGAATTTTAAAAAATAATCATAAAATAGTCAGTGGTTCTTTGCTGGTTCAAATTCGTTTGTATATTTGCGATAGTTGCATAAACAACTATTCGCCTCAAGCTTAAACGATTTGTATATGAAAATTCTTGTTTGTATCAGCAAGACCCCAGACACAACTACCAAGATTGCCTTTAAAGATGGCAACACCCAATTGGATGAAAATGGCGTACAGTGGATTATCAATCCATATGATGAATGGTATTCCCTTGTTAGAGCTATTGAATTAAAAGAAAAAGATCCTTCTACAATCATTCATTTAGTAACGGTAGGCGGAGCCGATTGTGACCCCATCATTCGCAAAGCTTTGGCCTTAGGAGGCGACGAAGCCTTCAGGATTAATGCGGATAGTGCAGACAGTTATTTTATAGCTGCTCAGATTGCCGATTTGGCTAATAAAAATGGATATGACCTGATTTTTACAGGTAAAGAAGCCATTGATTATAATAGTGCCGCTATTGGTGGCATGGTAGCAGAATTAGTAGGTGCTCCCTACCTTTCTTTGGCTACCCTTTTTGAATTAAGCGGCAATACGGCCACAATTACCAGAGAAATTGAAGGTGGTGAAGAAGTAGCTACTGTTGATTTGCCTGTTGTGGTAAGTTGCCAAAAAGGTATGGCAGAACAACGCATTCCAAATATGCGCGGCATCATGGCTGCCAGAACAAAACCTTTACAAGTTTTAGAACCAGCAGCTGTTGATACTTTAACTAGCATAGTTAGCTTTGAATTGCCCCCTGCAAAAGCAGGTTGCAAAATGGTAGCTGCAGACAATGTTGCAGAACTAGTTAGATTATTGCACGAAGAAGCCAAAGCTTTCTAAGATTGTATCAAAACCTAATTTGAATTTTTAATTTTTTAATTATTAGCCATGTCCGTTTTAGTTTATATAGACCAATCAGACAACCACGTAAAAAAATCAGCCTACGAGGTACTAACTTATGGAGCCAAATTGGCTGCACAATTGGGTACAACAGCAGCAGGTATTATCTTGGGTAAAGTCAATGACAATTTAGCTGAATTGGGGAAATATGGTGTTACCACCATTCACCAAGTTAGCAAAGAAAGCTTGAACCAATTAGACACACAAGTAGCTGCAAAAATCATTGCAGATGCTGCTCAAGCTACAGGAGCAACTGTTTTGGTATTTTCGCAGAACCATAGCGGCAAGGCCATTGCTGCTAGGGTTGCCGCAAGACTAAAAGCAGGCTTGGTTGCAGGCGCCGCTGGCTTACCAGATACCAGTAATGGATTTGTTGTGAAAAAGACCGTTTTCTCTGGTAAGGCATTTGCCAATATCAGCATCAACTCTCCAATTAAAGTGATTGCTTTAAATCCCAATAGCATTTCGGCTGTAGCAGGTGAAGGATCTGCTACCGTTGCTGAATTGAATATTTCAGTAGATGCACCAAAAGTAACCATCACTGCAGTAAACAAAATTACTGGAGAGATTCCTTTAACAGAAGCTGATATTGTAGTAAGTGGAGGTAGGGGTTTAAAAGGTCCAGAAAACTGGGGTGTATTATTAGACCTAGCAAAAGTGCTTGGAGCAGGTACTGCTTGTAGTAGGCCTGTGGGCGATGCTCATTGGCGTCCTCACCATGAACACGTAGGTCAAACTGGTGTTCAAGTTGCACCCAATTTATATATTGCCTTGGGTATATCTGGAGCTATACAACACTTAGCTGGTGTAAACAGAAGTAAGGTGATGGTAGTCATCAACAAAGATCCTGAAGCCCCATTCTTCAAAGCAGCAGATTATGGGATTGTAGGAGACTTATTTGACATAGTGCCACAGATGACAGCTGAAATCAAAAAAATAAAAGGGGTTGCATAATCAATCCAAAACTTTGTTTGGTTATTGTATAAGTGCCTCCCGATTGGGGGGCATTTTTTATTTCTATTTAAAGACCGCTCAATCTACCTCCATCCACAGGCAAATTAATTCCATTGATGTAGGCCCCGGCAGGGCTACAAAGAAATGCTACCGCGGCTCCAAATTCAGCTGGCTCACCCAATCTACCAGCAGGTATTAAAGCCAGCGTTTTTTTCAAAATATCTTCCGGCTGCAATCCTGATTTCTCTGCTTGATTGGCAAACAAATATTGCAAGCGTTGAGTATTGGTATAACCCGGCAAAACATTATTGACCGTAATACCATCTCCTCCTAATTCGTTGGCCATGGTCTTTGCCCAATTTGCTACTGCAGACCTTACTGTATTAGAAATACCCAAACCATCAATGGGTTGTTTCACAGAAGTGGATAGCACATTGATAATTCTTCCAAAACCAGCCGCCTTCATTCCAGGAACCAAGGCTTGGGTTAATAAATGACTAACTGAAAGATGTGCTTGAAAGGCTTTTTCCAAATCAAGAACTGGCGTTGCTAATAAAGGACCAGCAGCAGGTCCACCCGTATTATTCACCAAAATTTCAATGGGACCTTTTTTAAGCCTATCGTTAACTTTTAATAGTAGCAATTCCGGCACCTGAGCATCTGCTGCAATCCATTCATGTGTTTGCCCCTGAGAACAATCTAAAGTTTGTACAAATTCTACTAGCACTGCTTCTCTCCTAGCCAATACAATCAGATTGGCACCCAAAACTGCTAATTCAATTGCTATTGCAGCTCCTAAGCCTTGAGACCCTCCACAAACCAAGGCAGTTCTTCCTTTCAAATTCAAATTCATAAGATTGCTTTTAAAGGTTACGATAATCCTCTCTAATAGGGTTGAATACATCCATTAATTTACAATCCGTAATGGCTAATCCCGAATGAGGAACGTTAGAAGGAATCACCACTATTTCCCCTTCTCCAAATTCAACTGGCTCTCCATCAATGGTCAATTGAAACCTACCCTCCAAAACAATAGATACTTGCTCGTGTACATGGTGGTGCGTGGGTAAACGCTCACCTTTTTTAACTTCTAAAAAAGAAAGGGTCATGCTGTCTGTATGAACAAAACGGGCAGGATATCCTTTTACAATTTCTTTTACGGGAATAGACGCTAGGTTAATTTTTGGCATGAGCTTAGTTTTGAGAACTGGAAAGTTAACAATGGTATTGGAATAAAAAAATCCAAGTCTTATAATCAGAACAGCCTGATTTTGATAGGCTAACCTATTTTGCAGATTAAAAATCGTTACTTTCGCATACAATTATGAAGAAGATTGAACTGGAAATAGTGGCGCTATCGCACAGTATTACACAGACCCATTCCTATGCCGTGGTACTAGGAGAATTAAATGGGTTGAGAAGATTACCCATTGTGATTGGTGGTTTTGAAGCACAGGCCATTGCCGTGGCTCTTGAACACATGCAACCTAGCCGTCCATTGACACATGATCTAATGAAAAACTTCATGAATGCTATTGCAGTTGAATTACAAGAAGTCATTATCAGCGATTTGCAGGAAGGCATCTTTTATTCCAAATTAGTTTGTTATACAGACAATGACACAGTAGAAATTGACAGCAGAACAAGTGATGCATTGGCATTAGCAGTTCGTTTTGGTTGTCCTATTTACACTTATGAGCATATTTTAGAAAATGCCGGAATTTTAATGGAAGACAATGGTGCAAAAAAAGGTAAATCCGAATCAGTTGGTTCAGAAGAGTCTGCTTCTGATCGGGAAGACCTAAGTGGTTTGGGCATTGAAGAATTACAAGTTTTATTAAATGAAGTACTAGAACAAGAAGACTATATCCGCGCCATTGCTATTAGAGACGAGATCAATAAAAGAAAATAGCAATACCCATCATGGTTTTATTTCCCAATTGCAAAATCAACCTTGGGTTGCACATCACCCAAAAAAGGGCAGACGGGTACCATGATTTGGAAACAGTCTTTTATCCCATTGGCATTAAAGATGTACTTGAAATCATACACGCGCCAAATCCCGATAAAGCCTTTAGTTTTAGTAGTTCAGGTCTTGCCATTCAAGGTGATCCAACTGATAATCTTTGCGCTAAAGCCTATCAGTTATTAAAAAAGGACTTCCCTCAAATACCTTCTATTCAAATGCATCTTCATAAGCAGATTCCCATGGGGGCTGGCTTAGGCGGTGGCAGTGCCGATGGTGCTTATGCTTTAAAGCTTTTAAACCAACTCTTTCATTTAGACATCTCAGAACAAGAGTTAATCCAATATGCATTGAAACTGGGTAGTGATTGTCCTTTTTTTATCATTAACCAAGCCTGTCTTGGAAAAGGTAGAGGAGAATTGCTTGAAAGATTGACACTTGATTTAAGTCAGTACCAATTCTTGATAGTAAACCCTGGGATCCATATTGGAACAGGTTGGGCTTTTTCC
>CALRXZ020000154.1:0-8528 GCA_943372255.1 Chitinophaga pinensis | reverse complement strand
GAGGGTAGATTCATTCTCAGCCGTGGTTTTGAAAAATGTCTCACGTTATATCCATTGAAAAGTTGGGAAGTCATTATTACCAAGATTGCCCAGTTAAATGATTTTGACCCTAAGGTACGCCAATTCCGCCGTCAGTTTTTGGGTGGGGCTACCGAAGTGGAACTGGATAACGCCGGCAGGATGTTGTTGCCGGGTTCTCTTAGAGAATTTGCCGGACTGGGCAAGGATATTGTTTTAGCAGCAGCCTTAGACCGATTTGAAATCTGGGATGCCGCTAAATACAATCAGCTCTTTGAAGATTTTTCATCAGATGCTTTTAGCAGTCTGGCTCAGGAAGTGATGGCAAACAATGATCAGAAAAACGGTTTAATCTAAACCATGAATCAGATCCCCGCCAATGACTACCACGTGCCTGTTCTGTTTCAGGAATGCATCAATGCTTTGGCCATCAAGGCCGATGGCGTTTACGTGGATTGCACTTTTGGTGGAGGTGGACATAGCAGGGGGATTTTGCAGCAGCTAGGTCCAAAAGGTAAACTCTTTGCTTTTGACCAAGACGCTGACGCTAAACAGAATATTCCTGAAGACGATAGAATAGTATTTGTGCCAGCAAATTTTAGACACTTACAACGCTTTCTGCGTTTGCACAAAGTGACCAAGGTAGACGGCATACTAGCTGATTTGGGTGTGAGTAGTTTTCAGTTTGACGAAGGTGAGCGCGGATTTTCTATTCGTTTTGAAGGTCCTTTAGACATGCGGATGGATAGACGTCAAGCGCTTTCTGCAGCAACTATTGTTGCTACTTATTCTGAACAGCAATTGCACAAATTGTTTGAGCAATATGGAGAAGTAACAAACAGTATCACATTGGCCAAACAAATTGCACAACATCGCAAACACTTGCCAGCACAGACTATTCAGCAGTTTAAGGCTTTGATTGCGCCAGTGGTTAAAGGGAATCCTAATAAGTATTTGGCGCAAGTGTTTCAAGCTTTGAGAATGGAAGTAAATGACGAGATGGGTGCGCTCAAAGAAATGCTGGAGCAAGTGCCCACAGTGTTGAATCAGGGTGGAAGAGTGGCGGTGATCACATTCCATTCCATTGAAGACAGAATGGTGAAGAATTTTTTTAAACAAGGAACATTTGAAGAGGTTCAGGATAATCCCTTAATCTCTATAGATAAAGAAGAGATCTTAAAAATTATAACAAAGAAACCCATTACCGCATCGGACGAAGAGTTGAAGCGTAATAGCAGAAGCAGGAGTGCCAAGCTAAGGGTTGCAGAGCGATATTAAAAAAAGAGAATGTCTGAACAAACAGCAAATACTGGTGCCAACAAGAACCCCCTAAAGGGTCTGTTTAACTATCAGTGGATTGTGAAGAATATTCCCTTTTTTCTTTTTTTAACTGGCTTGACCGTACTCTATATAGCCAATGGTCATAATGCAGATAGGATAGTGCGCAACATTAATAATACCAATAAAGAATTGAAGGAATTGCAGTTTGAATATAAGACGTTGAAAAGCGAATTGATGTTTAGAAGTGAGGAGGCGGAAGTGCTGAAAGCCGCTACGCCATTGGGGTTGAAGATTAGTAGGGAGACGCCGCAACGATTGAAATAAGTGAAGAGGAAGAAGAAGTGAAGAGATAAAAGTGAAGAGTGAAGAGTGAAGGAAGAAGAAGAATGTGAAGAGATAAAAGTGAAGAGTGAAGGGTGGGAAGAAGAAGGGTGAAGAGTTTTGAGTTTTTGAGTTGATACAATAGTTTTTAATCTGGTTGAACAACCGTACCGTACATGGAAGTGAAGCGCGACATACTCTGGAGGGTCTATCTCAGTTATATACTGGTGATAGGAGTCTGCATCGCCATCTTTGGAAAGGCGGTGTACATTCAACAAGTGCAGGGCGCACAATGGAGAAGCATGAGTGATAGCTTACACCAGCGCATTGATTCAATTGAAGCAGAACGTGGTACTATCTATAGTGAAGACGGACAAATGCTTAGTACCAGCATTCCCCAATTTGATTTATTCATAGATTTTCGCGTGGAATGGTTACACGAAAAAAGTGGCATTCACTTCCGCGAAAATCTAGACTCCCTTTCTTTTTATCTCTCCAATCTTTTCAAAGACCGTTCTGTTGATGGTTACAAACAGTGGTTAACTGAAGCTTATAAAGACAACGAGCCTTATTTAGAATTACACAAGAAAACCAGCTATCGTGAATACGAGCAGTTGCGCAAATTTCCTTTGTTCAGAGACGGTAGGTATAAGAGTGGTTTAATTGTCAACGAAAGAAGTATTCGCCTCAATCCTTATGGTATTCTGGCTTTCAGAACCATTGGATTAGACAGAGCGGCTTCTAAAGTAGGTCTGGAAAAAACCTACGATAGTTTATTAAAAGGTAGAGAAGGAAAGCAGTGGGTTAGAACCATTGCAGGTGGAGTTAAAGTGCCCATTAATGATGACTATATTATTGAGCCAGAAACCGGTAAAGACATTGTTAGCACCATTGATGTATTCATTCAAGAGATTGCGGAGAATGCCCTGATGAAGATGATGGAGAAGAATGATGCCGAACATGGATGCGCTATTGTCATGGAAGTAAAGACTGGTAAAATCAAAGCCATTGCAAATTTGGGTAAAAAGGCAAGTGGCGGATATTGGGAAGATTATAATTATGCTATTTCTGCCACAGAGCCGGGATCTACTTTTAAGCTAGCTACCATGATGGCTTTGTTAGAAGACAAAAAAATCAACCTCAATACCATTGTAAATCTGGAAGGTGGAATTTGGAAAGTGGCTGGTCAAACCGTATTTGATTCTGAGCAATCTGGTCATAGAGAAGTAACTGTTAAGCAGGCATTTGAATTAAGTTCTAATGTGGGTATGGCCAAATTGGTTTCTACTTATTACAATGGTCAGCCTTCACAATTTATCAATCGCTTAAAGCAAATGCAGATGGATACCCTTACCGGTATTGATCTAATTGGTGAAGGTCATTCTACTATTTATAAACCAGGTCATAAAATGTGGGGTCCAACTACCATGCCTTGGATGGCATTTGGTTATAACCTACAAATTTCTCCCATGCAAACCCTGGCTTTATACAATGCAGTGGCCAATCAGGGAAAAATGATGCGTCCATATTTGGTGTCAAGTGTGCGCGAAGAAGGTGTTTTGTTAAAAAATATGGATCCAATGGTGGTTCGTGAGAAAGTATGTAGTGATCAAACACTGGCACAATTAAGAGAATGTTTAGAAGGTGTTTGTATAGCAGGAACTGCCAAAGAATTATTTAAAAATAGCTTGTTCCCAGTTGCAGGAAAAACCGGCACCGCGTTAGTGGCAAATGGAAACAAAGGCTACGAGGATAAAATTTATCAATCTTCTTTTGCCGGATATTTTCCAGCTGATAATCCTCAATACACTTGTGTAGTAGTGATTAAAAATAAACCACATGCAGCTGTTTTTTATGGTGGCGCAGTTGCGGGTCCTGTGTTCAAAGAGATTGCAGATAGATTGTACAGCACTTATGTAAAAGGTGGCAAAAACGAATTGAATAAAAAGCTCCTAGATAGTTCCCTCATGAGTTATGCGGGTTCTAAAAAAGACATGGCTAGGGTCATGGGTAAATTGAAATTGGGCTATAAGGATTCGGCTTCCAATGCAGCCTATGTAGCTGTAAAAGGAGAAGCGCGTGACTTAGTGGTAACAGCAAAAGCAACACCCTTAAACCTAATGCCAGAATTAAACGGCATGGGTTTAAAAGACGCGGTGTATGTATGTGAAAACATGGGATTAAAACTCAATATACGCGGGAAGGGAAAAGTAATGGCGCAATCCATTACGGCGGGTCTTCCTGTGGTTAAAGGACAATTGGTAGAAGTAGAACTTAATTAATAACTAATGGCTAAGCTGCAAGACATATTGTACAAAGTACACTTGAAAGAAGTGCATGGAAGCACTGATCTGGAAGTGTCTGGTATACAAATTGATTCACGCAAAGTGACCAAGGGTTCTGTATTTGTTGCTATAAAAGGCGCACTAAGTAATGGTCATGACTTTATTGCTAAAGCCATTGAACTAGGTGCCATTGCCATTGTTTGTGAAGAATTGCCTGCGCTTTTTAGCGATGGAATTACTTATTTACAAGTTGCTAATAGTAACGAAGCTGTGGCATATATGGCGCATGAGTTCTATGGCGCTCCCAGTAAACAATTAAAATTGGTTGGTGTTACCGGTACCAATGGTAAGACCACTATTGCTACTGTCTTATTCAAACTTTTTAGTCAACTGGGATATAAATGTGGTTTGGTGAGCACGGTTCAAAATCAGATAGCTGATCAAGTTATACCATCAACCCATACCACACCAGATGCCGTTAGTTTAAACGCCTTGTTGCGTCAAATGTTAGATGCTGGTTGTTCGCATGTATTCATGGAATGCAGCAGTCACGCCATTGATCAACATAGAATTACTGGACTAGATTTTACAGGTGCACTGTTTAGCAATATCACGCATGATCATTTGGATTATCACAAAACTTTTGAAGCCTATATCAAGGCCAAGAAAGCTTTCTTTGATAACCTGAGCAGTAGTGCATTTGCAATTTCTAATGCTGATGACAAACGTGGAGCAGTGATGCTACAAAACACTGTTGCCAAACAGTATTACTATAGCCTTAAAACCATGGCAGCTTTCAAGGGTAAAATCTTGGAAAATGGTTTGCAAGGTTTGGTGATGACAGTGAATGAGAAAGAAGTGCATTTTATGCTCATAGGAGAATTTAATGCGTACAATATTCTAGCCATTTACGGTGCTGCGGTTTGTTTGGGAGAAAATCCTGAGCAAGTGCTTACCGTGTTAAGTTCCTTAAGCAGTGCTGAAGGCAGGTTTGATTATATCATCAGCGCCAACAAAGTCATTGGTATTGTGGATTACGCGCATACACCCGATGCTTTGGAAAATGTATTGGGAACCATCAAAAAATTGCGCAAAGGCTATGAACAAGTAATAACGGTTGTGGGATGTGGTGGTGATAGAGACAAAACAAAAAGACCCATCATGGCAGAAGTGGCTGCTAGTCTCAGTGACAAGCTGATCCTGACTAGTGACAATCCTAGAACTGAAGATCCTGAACAGATTCTAAGAGACATGGAAGCAGGTTTGAATTCTGCAGCCAAAAGAAAGACAGTAACTATTGCAGATAGAAGAGAAGCTATTGAGCAAGCGGTGAAATTGGCCAAGCCCGAAGACATTATTCTGATTGCCGGAAAGGGTCATGAAAAATACCAAGACATCCAAGGTGTGAAACACGCTTTTGATGACAAAGCCATATTAAAAGAATTGTTTCAATCACCCACTAGATAAGCACACACTATGTTATACTATTTGTTTAATTGGCTAAATAAGTCTTACCATATTCCCGGAGCAGGACTCTTTCAATTTCTGTCTTTCAGGATTGCTATGGCAATAGTATTTTCTTTGCTGATTGCAACTGTGTATGGCAAGCGCTTAATCATGTTGCTGAAAAAACACCAGATTGGTGAATCAGTTCGTGAATTGGGTTTGGCTGGTGAACAACAAAAGAAAGGCACACCAACCATGGGTGGTATCATCATCTTGGTAAGTATCTTAATCCCTACTTTGTTATTTGCCAATTTAGACAAGGTCTATATCCGTTTAATGGTATTATGTACGGTTTGGTTGGGGATCATTGGTTTCTTGGATGACCTTTTTAAAATTCGTGCACGCAAAGCAGCCCAAAACAAGGGAGAAGCTTACAAGAAAAAAGACAGCGATGGTTTGGCAGGTTTGTCTAAAATCATTGGTCAAGTTGGATTGGGTGTGATTATTGGACTAACCCTTTATTTCAGTAATGCAGTAACCGTAGAAAGAGAAGTAATTACTAGCCCGCAAGCACAATTGCAAAAGGGTGAAAGACTTGCTAAAGACAGCAACATATTTGTAAGAAATATTAACGGAGTAGACAAGCGATTTGTAAAAGTGAAAACGCCTATCACTACTATTCCATTTGTAAAGAACCACGAATTCAATTATAGCCGATTGCTTACTTGGATTGGTCCTGGAGCTGAAAAATTTACCTGGGTAATTTATGTGTTGATTGTGATTTTTATTGTAACAGCGGTTTCTAATGGCTCCAATTTAACCGATGGACTTGATGGATTGGCTGCTGGCGTAAGCGCCATCATTGGAGCAGGTATTGGGGTCTTTGTGTATGTGAGTGGTAACTATGTCTTTGCCGATTATTTTGACATCATGTACATTCCCAACCTAGGAGAACTATCCATTTTTGTGGGAGCATTTGTTGGTGCCTGTATTGGCTTTCTTTGGTATAATGCCTATCCTGCACAGGTATTTATGGGCGATACAGGAAGCCTGGCCTTGGGAGGAATTATTGCTTCACTAGCATTTATTGTTCGCAAAGAATTGATGATCCCCATATTCTGTGGCGTATTCTTAATTGAAGATTTGAGTGTGATTATTCAAGTGGGCTATTTCAAATACACCAAGAAAAAATATGGAGAAGGTAGAAGGGTTTTCTTGATGAGTCCCTTGCACCACCACTATCAGAAAAAAGGTTTTCACGAGAATAAGATTGCTTTTAGGTTCTGGATCATCACCATCCTCTTGGTCGTAGCAAGTATTGTTACACTTAAGATAAGGTAAAAGTTAAGAGTGAAGAGTGAAGAGTGAAGAATGTGAGGAAGAAGAAAGTTTAAATGTTGAAACAAAGAAATTAAATGAACACTAGTAACAAACAACACAGACTGGTAATACTTGGCTCGGGAGAGAGCGGGGTAGGTGCTGCTTTGTTGGGTAAGCAAAAGGGTTATGAAGTGTTTGTAAGTGATGGTGGAAAGATCAAAGACGGCTATAAAAAAGAACTAGAAGCTGCAGGAATTGCTTTTGAAGAAGGTGGTCATACAGAAGCGCTGATTTTGAATGCAGATGAAGTTTGCAAAAGCCCGGGGATTCCTGAGAAAGCAGAAATGGTGAAGAAAATTCGTGCCAAAGGAATTGAAGTAATCAGTGAAATTGAGTTGGCTTACCGTTTCAAAGGAGATAGCAAAATCATAGCCATAACTGGAAGCAATGGAAAGAGTACTACTACTTCTCTAATTTATCATATCTGCATCACAGCTGGTTTAGATGCTGCTTTGGTTGGCAATATTGGATACAGTTTTGCCAAACAAATTACAGAGGATCCCAAAGCATGGTATATAGCAGAGATTAGTTCTTTTCAATTAGACGATATCAAAACATTTAGACCAGATGTATCTGTATTACTCAATATAACAGAAGACCATTTGGACCGTTACGAATACAAGTTTGAAAACTATATCAACTCTAAGTTCAAAATCATTCAGAACCAGACCATGGAAGATCATTTTATCTATTGTCTGGATGATGAAGTTATCACAAGCAAATTGTCAACCCTTATACTACCTACTAACCCATTACCATTCTCTATGAAACAAGAACTTAAAAAAGGCGGCTACATCAAAGGCGATCAGATGATGCTAAGAATCCAAGAAGAAAGAGTAAGCATGAGTATTTATGACTTTGCACTAAAAGGCAAGCACAACAATTACAACACTATGGCAGCAGGTATAGCAGCCGCAACTATCGGCATCAGAAAAGAAAAGATCAGAGAAGCCGTGAAGAATTTTCACAGTCTAGAGCATCGTATGGAGTTTGTGGCCATGGTGCGTGGTGTTGAATTTATCAATGACAGCAAAGCAACCAATGTTAACAGCACTTGGTATGCACTTGAGAGCATGAACAAACCAACGGTTTTGGTATTGGGTGGTACAGACAAGGGTAATGACTATGGGTTGATTGCGGATCTGGTAAAGGAGAAGGTGAAAGCAATAGTTTGCATGGGTGTAGACAATCAGAAAATCATTGCAGCATTCAAAGATTTGGTGCCAGTGATTGTTGAAACAGATAGCGCTAAAAAAGCAGTAAACGCCTCCTTTAAATTGGCTGAAAAAGGTGACGTAGTGTTGTTGAGCCCAGCCTGCGCCAGTTTTGACCTTTTCAAAAATTATGAAGACAGAGGTTGCCAATTTAAAGACGCCGTTAAAGAATTATAAGTTTTAATCTAGTAATTTTTGTAATTACCATTCCTATTCAATGCAAGAGACCAACGATACACTCTTTTCACAAATGCCCACCATCAATGGTATGCGTGGTCAACTTGTGAACAGAACCCGAGGTGATAAATATATCTGGGGGATTGTTGTTCTCTTGTCTTTGATTTCTATTTTGGTAGTGTATTCCGCTACGGGCTCTTTGGCTTATAAAATGTATAAGGGGAATACCAATGTATACTTGTTCAAGCAAGTATCTTTTTCATTGATTGGGTTTACCCTAATATATTTTCTGCATAGGGTTAACTATACTTTTTTTTCAAGAGTTGCCACCGTGCTATTTATGTTATCCATTCCCCTATTGATCTACACCCTTTTCTTTGGTGCTAGAATTAATGAGGGTAGTAGG
>CALRXZ020000153.1:0-8532 GCA_943372255.1 Chitinophaga pinensis | reverse complement strand
AAGACCTTGAAAAAAGGACCATGCTTAACTTAGAAAACCGAGCAGTACACCATCATGTATTTAGTTTGAAACTGGTTGCTCAAATTCTGGAATGGGCCGGTTTTGAATTGGAATGGCAACAAAGTTCCGCACCCCATCATTTAATCACTATTGCAAGAAAAAAAGCATGAACCAACTAGAACAGTATTTTGAGCAGAATCAGCAAAGACTGATGCACAAATACCAACACTATTTTGATATCTATGACCGCTATTTTAGCCGCTTTAGAAATAGGCCCATCACCATTGTAGAAATTGGTGTTTCTCATGGTGGCAGCTTGCAAATGTGGAAGGAATATTTTGGACCTCAGGCTACCATTTGGGGCATTGATATTGATCCAAGGTGCAAAACCATGGAAGAGGAAAATATACATGTACTGATTGGGTCTCAAGAAGACCCTGCATTCTTAAAAACAGTCTATGAACAAACTGGCCCCATTGACATTTTAATTGACGATGGCGGACATACCCAGGAACAACAACGTATCAGCTTTGAACATTTGTTCCAACATATTCAACCCAATGGTGTCTATTTGTGTGAGGACACCCATACCTCCTATTGGAATATTTATGGAGGTGGTCATAAACGCCAAGGTAGTTTTACAGAATATGCCAAAAACTTAATTGACCTGATCAATGCACACCATTCAGAACAGGCTTCTTTGCAAGTAACTGAGTTTACCAAAACGGCCAATACCATTCATTTTTACGATTCGGTGATTGTAATTGAAAAAACAGCAAGACCAGCGCCAAAGCCAAAAATGACTGGGAAGCCCTCATTTGATGCAACGCCTTCCAAAAAAAATCTGGTTGAAAAATTAGAAATGCATTTTCTCTTAAAGACCAATAAATTATTACAAACTATTGGATTGCGTGGATATGCCATTAATAGAATGATTGACCTCTGTTCTAAAAAATAATGCATGCCAGGCTTTTCCATTATCATACCATTTAAAACAGGCAAAACCTATTTAAGGGAGTGCCTACACAGTGCGCTTTTGCAAACCCATGATGATTTTGACATCATCATTCTGGCAGATATTACTAGTAACCAAGATGGCGCATTGGATGCTGCTGTTGCTTTAAAAGACCCAAGAATTCGGATAGAAGCCGCTGAAGAAAATCTAAATATTTTAGAAAATTGGGGAAGGATCAAAGACCTTGTAAAGAAGGAATACATGACAATTTTGGGTTATGATGACCTTTTGTCAAAAGACTTTTTGAAACTAATCAGTTCCATGATTCAGGAAGAACCTGAAGCTAGTTTATACCATACCCATTTTAATTATATTGATTCAGAAGGCCAAGTAATCAAACCCTGCTTACCCCTTCCTGAAAGGCTTTCGGCTGATCTTTATTTGACATTGAGTTTAGAAGACAAAATCAGTGTAATGGCTACAGGCTATGTATTCAGGTCTGAAGACTATGACCGTTTGGGAGGAATTCCAACCAATTACCCAAATCTCATTTACGCTGATTTGCAATTATGGATTGAACTTTCCAGCATCTCCTATTTAAAAGTCTCCCCAGAAATTGCTTTCTCTTTTCGTATTCATGCCAGTGTTACTAAAACGTCTAAGAACAGAATCATTTTAGACGCATTTGTGGTATATCTTAAATATTTAAAACAGTTACAAGACACTAACCCCTTATTTGAAACAGCGCTAAAAAACTGGGGGCAAGACTTTGTGAATAATAGCACTAGGGCCTTAGTTCACCGATTATTAAAGACTGAAAAAAAATACAGGGATCAATTAAGCATTCAGGAAATTTTCAATACCCTTGAACCTGTTGTTTTAGATTTGGGATTGGGATTCCTTCCCAAACAAATAAAAGGAATTTCACCAGCTGTTTGGATTGATCGTTATGACCTAATTCACCATTTATTTCTTAGCCTTCAGAAACTGCGTCAATAGATTATTTAAATAGACTTGTTTTTAACCTGTAAAGGAATTTTCCAAACGCAGAGCCCATTAAATAGTAGAGTAGTTTTAATCTAAATTGCCAAAGGCGGCATTTAATACTGTATCCAAAATGTGATTCGTATACTTTCACATTTTCTTTCAAAGATTTAAGATAGGCGGTAGTGCTTACACCCTTGTCGTCAAATTTGATTAATGTTTCTTCCAGAAAGTAATAAGGTTCATGAACTAGTCTGCAAAGCAAATCATAGTCCATGGCAATTTTATGATCAAGTGAAAATAATCCCACGCGATCATAGACTTTAGCCTTCAAAAAATAAGTGGGATGAGATACCGATCTCATGCCCTTGTACAATTGTTGGGCATCAAATGGAACACCTACTTCTACCCAAATTCCGCCCCTTTTCATTTCAATCCTTCCTGAGATCCAACTGGCATTGGGATTTGATTTGAAACATGATTTAACCTCTGACAATACCTGATTGGAATAATACAAATCACCTGAATTAAGCAAGTGAATAATATCGCCATTGGCATGATTGATGCCCTTATTAAATGCATCAGAAATACCTTTATCCCTTTCATTGATCCACCTTCTATAAGATGGCTGGGGACACTGGTCTAACCAGTCTGCAATCTCTGTTTGGGTAGATCCATTAACAATCAAGTGTTCAAATGGTAGTAATGTTTGTGCGTCTACAGAAGCACAAGTGCTTTGTAAATCGCTCAAATTGTTGAAACAGATGGTTACTACCGTAATCCTTTCCATGTCACGAAAATAAGCCCATTTGGCCAGAACTGCAATCGGCTTAATTCCAATATCTTTGCCCCATGGGTATTATACAAAAACAAGGCATCCAATCATCTTTGTTGATCATGCTTGGTTTTGTGATTGGAGCGGTAAACCTGCTGGTTTTGTTTCCCCTGTTTTTTACCAAAACAGAAATGGGATTGGTTAGGGCCCTGATTGATACTGGAGCAACGCTCTCCCTTTTCTGCACATTGGGCACCCTGCCTGTTGTTTATAAATTCTATCCATTCTACAACCAGTACCTAGGAAAATTTAAAAATGACCTACCCATACTTACTTTAACAGTGAACTTGATTGGATTTGGGATCCTGCTTTTATTGGGTTGGCAACAACAGGATTTTATCATTAGAAAATTAGGTAAGTCTCCCAGCTTTGCTTCCAATTTTTCCTATGTTTATCCCTATACTTTTTTCTTGCTGATGTTTTATTGGTTAGAGTCTTTTGCCTGGGGATTGAGAAAAGGAGTCTATACCAATTTCTTGCGCGAGACGGCTGTTAGAATTTTGACCACCCTGCTGATCCTAGCTTTTGGATTTGGGTTTATATCTCTGCAAAATTTTATCCTATTCTTTAGTTTGATCTATGTAATCCCCACCCTATTGTTATTATACAGTTTGGTACAATCTGGGGAATGGTCTTTGAACAAATTCAAACTCAGTCATGTAACCAGAAGGTTGGGAAAGAAAATGTTGAATTTCTCACTCTTTGTTTTTGCCGGCCAATTTTTTAATATGCTGGCCAAAACCAATGATACCTTCTTGATATTTGGCTTAAGAGGATTGAGTGATACAGGCATTTTTGCCATTGCCACTTATGTTTCTGCCATTTTGGAAATACCCCAACGTAGTTTAAACTCCATCAGCATTCCGGTGCTAGCCGTTTCTTGGAAGAACAAGGACTTTGCCAATATCAAACATATCTATCACAAAAGCGTATCCAATTTATTGGCCATTGGATTATTGGCTTTTGGTCTAATCTGGTTGAATATTGAAAACTTGGTTGCATTTTTAAACTGGGTTAGCCACAAAGAATCCGGTGGATATGACCAATTAACGCAACTCATTTTTATCATGGGCCTGGCCAAATTGATAGACCTTGCAACAGGAGTAAATGCCCAAATTATTGGTACATCTAATTATTGGAAATTTGACTTTTATACCAACTTGATTTATATTATTCTTTCTTTACCAATGAACTTTGTGCTGATCAAATATTATGGTCTAGAGGGACTGGCTTATTCTAATTTATTTGCATTGGTGATTTATAATTCCATGCGATTCACCTTCTTGTACAAGAAATTCCAGCTACAACCTTATACTTGGAAACATGCTTTATTCTTAGGTTTGAGTCTGGTATTGATGAAGGGCATTTTCTATGTGCCACATCCTGAAAATTTTATCTGGAATATATTAATGCGCAGTAGTTTGTACGGTGTTTGCTTTGCCGCACTTTTTTTCTGGATCAAACCTGCTCCAGATGTTGAAGATTTAATCCTGAAATTTTGTCAAAAAAACTTACCCGCTTTGTTCCAAAAGAGATAAGAAAAGTTCCATGCCCTTCTTTTTAGCAGGGTCTAATACATAGCTAATATTGTTGGTATAGTATTCTTTTAAATCATAGACGGGATAAGGATTCTCAGCCACCACTTCATCAATATGTTTTAGTCCAAAAGCACTGGCCATATTAAATGCGTCTTCAAAATCTTCTCCCAAGTCTTTATTGGCCACCCATGCAGCAAAGACAAAGGGTAATCCAGTGTGTTCAATCCAAGCTGTTGCTAAATCATAACAATAAGTTGATTGCTTTCTTTGTTCCAATGCCCTATCGCCAATAACAACAGCTGCAGTAGTTCCCTGAATCTTTGTTTGAAAATCTTCTGTTGCGGGTAAAAAATTTACTGACTGCTTCCAGAAATCGCGAAGCAAAATTTTGGCTAAATTCACGGAAGTGCGACTTTGATAGTCAAGAATCACCGTTTGAATCTGATCCATGGGAACTTCACTAAAAATAGCCACAGATGCCACTCCTCTTACTGCCCCAATACAATAATTGGTAATGATCTTGGCATTAGGAATTTGAGGAATTACAGCCACTGGCAAAAGCCCTAGATCCAGTTCATTATTTTGCAGCATGGCCGCTATTTTAGAAGGATATGCTTCAATCAATTCTACCCGCTCCATCAAGCCCGAACGCTTGATTCCGTATAAAAATGGCTTGGTATTCAAATAACTTACCACGCCAACACGCAATCTCTTGTACAATTCAATTAATTTTGCACAAAGAAACGGAATATCTAGCAACCTAAACAATCGCATGGAACTCAACAACCTTACCGCCATCTCTCCTATAGACGGACGTTACCGCAAACAGACCAGTCATTTAGACGAATATTTCTCTGAATACGCACTGATTAAGTATAGGGTTTTGGTAGAAATTGAATATTTTTTCTTTTTGGCCGATAAACGGTTTTTTAAATTACCTATCAAAGCTAGAACCGCATTAAAAGCAGTATTAGCCAATTTTAGCGTAACAGATGCTCAATCCATAAAACAGATTGAATCCATTACCAATCACGACGTAAAGGCCGTAGAATACTTCTTAAAAGAACAATTATACAAAGCTGGTATTGGAGAATTGAAAGAGTGGATCCATTTTGGTCTTACTTCTCAGGATATCAACAATACCTCTATCCCTTTGAGTTGGAAACACGCCATGGAACAGGAATGGCTTCCAAGTTTGATTAACCTGCAATCTCAATTGCGTTCCTTGGCCAAGGCTTGGAAAAATGTGCCTTTATTAGCAAGAACTCATGGACAAACCGCATCCCCAACCAAATTGGGTAAAGAGTTGATGGTCTTTATTGAAAGAATTGATAACCAGATCAACCTTTTTTCTCAGGTACCTTATGCTGCTAAATTTGGAGGTGCTACTGGAAACTTTAATGCACACCAAGTAGCTTACCCAAAAAAGAATTGGGTGCTTTTGGGAAATGAATTTGTTGATCAGCGTCTGGGTTTGCAACGTATGCAATTCACTACACAGATTGAACACTATGACAACCTTGCTGCTCAGTTTGATAGTCTTAAGAGAATCAATACCATTCTCATTGACCTTTGCAGAGATATCTGGACCTATATTAGCATGGATTATTTTAAACAAAAGACCAAGGCCGGAGAAGTAGGTTCCTCTGCCATGCCACATAAAGTGAACCCTATTGACTTTGAAAATGCAGAAGGTAACTTGGGTATGGCCAATGCATTACTAGAACATCTTTCAGCCAAATTACCCATCAGCCGATTACAAAGAGATTTAACAGATAGTACCGTATTACGCAATATTGGCGTACCCGTTGGCCATATAGTAATTGCCCTAAAGTCATTAGAAAAAGGCTTGAATAAATTGGTACTAAATGAAACTAAGATTAGGGAAGACCTTGATAACAACTGGGCAGTAGTGGCAGAAGCCATTCAGACCATTTTGAGAAGGGAAAAATACCCCAATCCTTATGAGGCTTTAAAAGACCTAACTAGGGGTAACCATAAAATAGACAAAGCTTCTATGCACGCATTTATCAATGGACTAAAAATTTCTGCGGTATTGAAAAAAGAACTCAAATCTATCAGCCCCATGAATTATACGGGCGTAAACCCAAACTACTAAAACAAAGAAGCCGCTCATTGAGCCGCTTCTTTATTTATTACTCTTCACTCTTCTCTCTTCTCTCTTCACTCTTATTTGTACTTCTCAACTTTCTCCTCTCCCGTCATATCACCTGCTGCTCTGATTTGCAATTGCAATCCTGTTATCCATTCTGCACAACCCTTCTCACATAGATGATTATTTACCTGATCAATTACTTGCATTACTTCTGCATAGGTTCCTTCTAATACTGTTGTAAATGGTCCCACTTCGTGTTTAATTCCTGATGCTTGAATAATAGCAATGGCTTCATCTACCCATTCATAAGGATGTTTATCCTGAGCCAAAGGCAGAATTTGAATAGACGCATTAATCAAGTACTGGTGCATGCTAGATTGGTGTTACTTCTACAACGGCATCCAAATTAATGGCACCATGAATATGAGGAAATACTTCATTGATAGAACCCGCCAACTCAAAAATCAAGGGGCGTTCTACTTTCGCCTTTTCAATTTTTAATTTGACAAGTCCTGTTTGTCCCTGATAATATCTTTCCAATACACCAGCTACCTGGTCTTCTGTACTGCAATGAATAAAACCTTCTGTAGCCAAACTATCGGCTTCATACTGTCCTTTGCTTTGTGCCTCAGCCCATTTTTCAGACGTTGTCACGTGATATATAAAATCTGATTCCATTTTTTATTTATTTAATTCTCTAATTATCTTACGTTTTCTATTTTTAATTTTAACCTCAATTATCCTACAACACTCTTCACTCTTCACTTTTCACTCCTTCCTCCTCTCTTCACTCTTCACTTTTATCTCTTCACTTTTTAAAGCACTCTTTTAATTCTTTGATCAATCAACATTAAATCTGCCAACACCATGGCCGTTACCGCTTCAAGCACAACTGGTACGCGTAACGCGATGCACAAATCATGCCTTCCTTTAACAGAGAATGATTCCACTTCATTGGTTTCCCAATTCCAAGTTTGCTGTTCCTTGGGTGTAGAAGATGTTGGTTTAATAGCAATGCGGAAAACCAATTCATTCCCATTGGTATAACCACCCACAATACCACCTGCATGGTTAGTAACTGTTTTACCACTTGCATCTAAAATGGCATCATTATGTTCCACACCAAACATTTTGGAAGCCGCAAATCCAGTTCCAAATTCTATCCCTCTTACAGCTGGAATAGCAAATACGGCATGACTGATTAGAGATTCTACTGAATCAAAAAAATGCTCTCCCAAACCTATCGGCAATCCGGTAACCTTGCATTCCACAATACCACCAACACTGTCTTTGGCTTCAATGGCCCTGTCCAAACCTTTTTCCAAATCCTGCTCTCCACCAATTTCTAAAATATTGGCAACTACTTCAATATTAGTATCGCCTTCGGCTGTTTTCAATAATTTTTTTGCAATCACACCGGCAGCCACTAGTGCTACTGTTAGCCTACCACTAAAATGTCCGCCCCCTCTAAAATCTTCATACCCACCAAATTTGCTATGAGCCGTAAAATCTGCATGGCCTGGTCTTGGTACAGCTCTTAATTTTTCATAATCGGCACTACGGGTATTGTTATTCTCAAACAAAATAGTAATGGGTGCACCGGTAGTCAAATCATTAAACAAACCAGATTTAAAGATGGGCAAGTCAGCTTCTTTTCTAGGAGTTGCTCCACGTTGGTTGCCACCTTGTCTGCGTTTGATGTCTTCCATAAAATCATCCAACTGCAAGGGCAATCCTGCTGGACAACCGTCTAGGTTAAGCCCAACACTTTCACCATGTGACTCTCCGAAAATATTGACTCTGAATATGCGTCCAAAACTATTCATGGTAATGATTAATGCTTATTGTATTTGAATTTTTGCGCCTAATGACTGCATGTGCTCATAGAAATTGGGATAGGATTTATTGATAGCATCCGCATCAGCAATTTCTACCGGCCCATTTGCTTTTAAACCTGCAACTGCACAAGCCATGGCAATCCTATGATCATGTCTAGAATGTACTGAAGCAGTTTGAATACCCGTTCCACCCTTGATTAACATGAGGTTATCTTGTAAATCAATAGCAATACCCAATTTAGCAAATTCTTCTTGTAAGGTCAAAG
>CALRXZ020000152.1:0-8598 GCA_943372255.1 Chitinophaga pinensis | reverse complement strand
AATCTTTGTTTTTTAAAGGTATCATAACAACAGAAGACTATTATAACAAACAATGCAAATTGGTTCAACAAGACAGTTGTACCATCTTATTGAGAGACGCTAATTATCAAATCATTGATTCCATTAAAACAGTCTCCAATGAGTACGGTAGTTTCCATGGGCAATTTATATTACCTGAAAATGGATTAAATGGGAATTATCAAATTATGGCTAAAAACAATGGTATAGGAAATGCGAACCTGAGAGTAGAACAATATAAACGCCCCAGCTTCTTTTTAAATTTTGAAATACCAAAAGAAGCAACCAGGCTCAATGATAGCATTACAGTTCCATTGAATCTAAGGGCCTATGCTGGGAACAGTTTAAATAACGTTAAAGTAAAATATCGGGTGATGCGGCTTGTAAAACCATCTTTTAACAACTACCCTAATTATAGCTTTCCATATAAATCACCTATAGAAATTGCTAACGGAGAAATAGTCAGCAACGAATTGGGTAAATGTAGTATTAGGTTTAAGGCAAGTCCAGATCAAAGCATTGATTCCAATTACCAACCTATCTATATATACAGCATTGCTGTTGATGCAACTGACCCAAATGGAGAGAGTAAAACAGCCACAACCTCAGTGTCAATTGGATATACAGATAGATATATCAGTATTGAACATAAAAAGCAAACTCATTCTGATAGCTTGCTAAGTATTGGTATTTCAGTTAAAAATTTGAATGAACAACCTTTAAAAGCCAAACTTCTTTTGCAAATTCTACCACTGAAACAACCTGGAAAAATGTTTCGCAAAAGGTACTGGAGCAAACCTGATTTAAGATTGATGGATAAGGATACTTTCTGGAAATATTTTCCTACTGATGAATATGATCAAGAAACAGAATTTACAACTTGGGAAAAGACTGCAAGCGTTTTTGATACTACTTTAGAATCAATTGACACAAAAGACTTAGCATTAACAGCAAGAAAATTAAAAGGAGGATTTTATGCATTGGTAGTATCTAGTAAAGACAATTTTGGACACAACATTACCAATAACAGCTATTTCCAAATTTTCAGTCAAGACCTTTTAAATGAAAGTAGTTATTTACAACAAGCCTCCTACCTAGAAGAAAAAGTTTATCAACCTGGAGACAGTCTTTTTTGGATGAATCATGTTTTACCAAAAAAAATATATCTGATTCAAGAGACTTATTATGGCAATAAAAAAACTTCCATGGAATCTGTCATAATGAATAGTGGACTTAATTCACAAAAATTGCTAGTACAAGATTCTGACAGAGGTGGTTTTGTCAAAACGGCCTTCTATGTGTATGACAATCGAGTTTATTACCAACAATACCAAATTGAAGTTCCTTGGAAGAATAAGGAATTAACTATTAAGTATCAAAGTTACAGAAACAAAACCGAGCCAGGTTCTCAAGAAAAATGGACCATTGAATTAATGGGTGCAAAAGGTGAACAGAAAGCAGCAGAATTACTAAGCTCCATGTATGATGCTTCACTAGATGCTATTAAACCGCATAGTTGGGGTTTCCCTAATTTATGGCAGAAACCTTCTTATGCCAAATTTTGGAATTCTAATCAGAATTTTTATCAAGTTAATGGTCATCAAAATAGGATTCGAAAATTAGTTGACTATATTGAAAAGCCAATAATATATGACCAACTATCCTTGGGTTTAAATTTAGAATATTTCCCAGCCCGAAATTTTGAAATGGGGACATTAAGAGGAGTGGATGTAGTTGGTTACAATGCATCTTCTGCAAAATCAATAAGTATTCGAGGCGTTTCTTCAAAAGCATTTGATGATAGCAGTCCGATACTGGAAGAATCCTATAACAAAGTCTACACCTCGGTAGACGTAATTGACCCAAAGACAGGTGAACATATGGTCAATGGCAGGTTGGTCAAAGACGGCAAAAATTCGGAGGATGAATTGGTGATTAGAAAGAACTTTTCAGAAACAGCTTTCTTCTTTCCAGAATTACACGCAGACAGCAGTGGCAAATACCAGTTTAGTTTTACCATGCCAGATGCCGTAACCAAATGGAAATGGCAAAGTTTTGCCCATTCCAAAGATTTGAGTACAGGGTATCAAAGTGCCACTATTCAAACACAAAAAACTTTGATGCTTCAAAGCAATGCTCCAAGATTTTTTAGAGAAGGGGATAAACTGGAATTTAGTAGCCGCATTGCCAATCTGAGTGATAAAGAACTAACCGGACAAGTAACACTAGAATTAGTTGATCCCAGCACCAATACCTCTGTGGATGGATGGTTTCAAAACGTTTTTCCCACCCAATATTTTACGGTTGCGGCCGGACAAAATAGTCCAGTAAAGTTTCCTATTCAAATTCCATATACTTACAATAAGCCACTGATCTGGAGGGTAGTTGCTAGAGCAGGCAACTATAGCGATGGAGAAGAACAAACCATTCCTGTTTTGAGTAATAGACAATTAGTTACAGAAACCTTACCTATTCATATCTCGGGTGACACAACGGTAAATCTGCGTTTTGATAAATTATTACAGGAACAAAGTGCTAGCGCCAGCAATGAATCCTTAACGGTAGAATTTAGCAGCAACCCTGCTTGGTATGTGGTTAAGGCGCTTCCCTATTTACATCAGGGTAATGACCAATGTATTGAAACGGTGATCAATCGTTTTTATGCCAATGCCATGGCTGCACAGATTTTGAATAAATATCCAAAAATCAAAGCCTATTACCAAGACTGGAAAAAAGATAGTGCCTCTTTGATTTCCAATTTGCAAAAAAATCAAGCCCTTAAACAGGTTTTATTAGAAGAGACCCCTTGGGTATTACAAGCCAAAACAGAGACCGAACAAATGCAGCAACTGGCGCAATTGTTTAATCTAACAAGATTAGCGGAGGATCGAGAAAATCAATTAAAGCAATTATTAGAATGGCAATTACCAGTAGGTGGTTTTGCCTGGTTTAAAGGTGGTTTGAACAACCCATATATGACTTGCCTAGTGTTAACCCGTATTGGCCAATTAAAAAGATTGGGAGCCATTACACCTGATATGGCCATTCGTTTAAAACCCATGCTCTTAAAAGCAGTGACCTACCTAGACCTTGTATTTCTTACCCAGTATGAAAAATTGGCTAGTCGCAAATATGATTTTGCAAAAGCAGGTTTAAACTATTGGCATATTCAGTATTTATTTATGCGCAGTTTTTATGGAGATATTCAAATCAATGATTCCAAAGCACAACAGTTTTATTTGAAGCTTGGAAGAACTAGCTGGAATAGATTGGGGATAGAAGAAAAAGCTATGCTGGCCCAAGTGTATTATCGCAATAAAGAAACTGTATTGGTATTTGACAAACTAGTTCCTGCCATAATGGAAAATGCCGTTTCTAGCAAGGAAAAAGGTATGTACTGGAAAGCGCCAAATCAATACTATTGGCAGGGCTCTGAAATGGCCACAGTAATTAGGGTGGCCACCATGACGGCGGAACTTATAGAAGGCCGAAAGTCAGAAATATTAGACCAGCAATTGAGTTCCATGAAGACCTGGTTAATCCTAAATAAACAAACCAATTATTGGGGTAATAGTATGGGCACAGCCGATGTTTGTTACGCTTTCTTAATGAATGGATCCAATTGGTTAGATGACCAACGCGCTGTTCGCATTCAATTAGGCAAGACTATCTTAGATTCTAAACAGCAATCTACAGAAGCGGGTACTGGTTATTTTCAACATAGGATTGATGGATCAAAAATGAGTGCTGACATGGGCAAGATTCAAGTAAGTACTTCAAGTACTAATGGTATTAACAAAAACAATCAACCTGCTTGGGGCACCATTTATTGGCAGTATTTTGAAAACATGGATCAAATTACCAATGCCAATACCAGTTTGAAAATTCAAAAACAATTATTGGTAGAACAACATTCAAACAAGGGTACGGTTTTGGTGCCAGTTGATGCCAACAATCCCATGCATGTAGGTGATAGATTAATTATCCGTTTAACTATTAACACAGATAGGGATTTGGAATACGTGCATTTGAAAGATAGTAGGGCCGCTGGTATGGAACCTATTAATGTATTGAGTGGTTATAAATGGCAGGAAGGATTGGGCTATTATGAAAACATCACTGATGCTGCTACCCATTTTTATTTTGACAACATTTCAAAAGGCGTTTATGTTTTTGACTATCCTGTTTTCTTAACCCATTTGGGTGATTTTTCTGCGGGCATTGCTAATATTCAGTGTTTGTATGCCCCAGGTTTTAATGCACATTCAGAAGGCATTCGCTTACAGGTTCAGGAATGATGCCACTGATAAAGGATTAAACCCGAAATTTGCAAGATGCTGGTGGATTATATTATTGTTGGTCAAGGTCTTTGCGGTACTTTCTTAAGTTGGAACCTGAAAAAGGCCGGCAAAAAGGTATTGGTGATTGACCAGTCAAGACCCAATAGTTCCACCAAATTAGCCAGTGGGGTAATTAATCCGGTTACTGGTAGAAGAATGGTGCGCACCTGGGAGATTGAAAAACTCTTACCCTTTGCTTGGGAAGCTTATACCCAATTAGGAAATGAACTTGGGATCAATCTAATCCGTCAGTGTAATATCCTAGATTTTCATCCAACTCCTCAAATGGAATTGGCTTTTAGAGAAAGGCTTCCAGAAGAAGGAGAATACCTACAAGTGCCAGAAAATCTGGACCAATGGAGAAGCTATTTTGATTTTCCATTTGGTATTGGTGAAATCAATCCTTGCCTACTCATAGACCTCAACGCCATGATGAATGGTTGGCGCAAACAATTGGAAGCTGCGGGTTCATTGTTAGAGGATCATTTTGAATTGAAAGAAATAGTTGTAGAGCCCCATCGCGTTAGCTATAGAGAATGGAAAGCAGAGAAAATCATATTCTGTGACGGTACAGATGGTTTTGAAAACCCCTATTTTCATTTGCTTCCTTATGCTAGAAATAAAGGAGAAGCCATTTTTGCTTCCATTCCAGATTTACCCAGAAATCATATTTACAAACAAGGGTTAAACTTAGTTCCTTGGCAGGAAGATTTGTGGTGGATTGGTTCAACTTATGAATGGAATTTTACTGACTTATTACCCACTCAAGCTTTTAGAGAAAAAGTAGATCAGCAATTGAAACACTGGCTCAAATTACCCTATACCATTGTGGATCATCAGGCATCGGAGAGACCGGCCAATATGGAAAGAAGACCTTTTGTGGGTTTGCACCCATTGCAGCCTGCCATTGGGGTTTTTAATGGCATGGGAACCAAGGGTTGTTCTTTATCGCCTTATTTTGGGCATCAGTTTACGGAGTATCTATTGCATCAAACGCCCCTTCATCCCCTGGCCGATGTGCAGCGCTTTAAAAAGATTTTAAGCCGTTAAATCCTGAAAAAAATTATTTTAGTGGTTCACCCCAAAATCAACGGCATGAACCAAGAACAACAGGCGCCTACTTACAATATACCTTTGAAATACCGGAAAATGGAAAATCTCCATATTGTCTTCTGGCTTTTTAAAGACGTGGCCTGGTGTATGGTTTGGAAACCATTGGGGATAGTCATGATCATACCCACATTGGCTATTTCCATTATCATAGCATGGAGAACCAGACAGTATATGTCTGAACTTTGTCATAATTTGGCCATTAGCATTTGGATCAGCGCCAACTCTTATTGGATGGTCAGCGAATTTTTGGGATTTGACACCCACCCCATTCCGGGAGGATTGACAATGAAGCACTTAGCACTCATTCCTTTTACCCTTGGGCTTCTGATTTTGGGCTTTTATTATGGATATTGGAAGCCCCGTCACCCCAGTGAACTTGAAACATTGTAGCAAATTCTCGGTTTTTTTTACTGTTTTACCACTCATCAAACATACTTTACCACTGGTATTATTGCCTGTCCCGTTTGACCCGCATACCCTTTGTGGCTAGGGCTGCACCGCTATATCTTTACTGTATCAAAGTAAACGGAGCCTCGCTCCCATGAAACATGAACCACATTATTGAATTTCTCTTTGCTCGTTTTCGTCAACGTGTAAAACCTCCAGAAATTCACCGACTATAACTGACAACAGCAATCCTCAAAAAATTTTGCTCCACAAAAAGAAGTTCCAGCCCAGTGCAGGTTATCTTTAGTGCGATCAACCTATTTGCGGATTGCGGTCTACAGGACCAACACGCAACCAAATTTAAAAACTGACATTGATGTATACCAACATGAAACCTATCGTACTTGCGATACTAGGAGCTGCTGCTTTATTCTTGCTCATCTCCTGCGAAGACACTGAAAAAAACGAAGACATTACCAATACCGTTAATAAAGATGGCGCCATTGAAAGCGCTGTTAAAGTAGAACAATTAGACAGCTTACGCGATGTCTTAATAACTACCCATGCGGTTTGGAAAGACAATGTGATTATTAAAAACATTGAATACCGTGACACTGTTCCAAGTTTGGGTATGAAAAGAACTGTTGCTGAAAACGCCGATGGCGATATGAAAGACGTAACAGTGAAAAAAGAATATGAAATCTATATTACGGTAAAGTGAACAACATGAAGAAATCATCCTATATACAATTGGTGTTAATCACCGCTACCCTTGCTAGTTGCAACCAGCCCAAGAAAAATGACTGGGACGATAACGCAAAAGTGCATATTAGAAGTGATAGTACGGCTCCTTATACAAGGGTGCACCATCATGGAGGCATTGGCACGGCCCTGCTTTGGTATTATGCTTTTAGACCTTATGGTAATTATAACAATGGTTCTTATCAACGCGCTGGCTATTATTCAAGTGCCATTCACCCAAGCTCCAATATTGGTAGCAATGGATTTAAAGGCGCAGTAACTCGTGGCGGTTTTGGAAGAAGTGGATTTAGTGTATCATCTTAAGAATTGAATCATGCAAAGAATACAAATTACACCCAGAAATAATTGGCAAACAGAAGTGGAGAAACTGGGATTTGGGTTTCATACCACCAATGTTCCTTATTGGGATGAATCTGTCTATTACAAATTTGAAATGCCAGAAATTCTGGCCATTGAAAAAGCCACTGCTGAACTCTATGACTGTTGTTTGGGTGCAGTACAGCATGTGATGGATGAAGGTCTCTATGCCAAATTCAATATTCCTGATTGGGCTATTCCTATGATTGAAAGATCTTGGACAGAAGACCATCCTGCTATCTATGGTAGGTTTGACCTTTGCTATAAAGATGGTCAAATAAAAATGCTGGAATTTAATGCTGACACGCCAACTAGTTTGTATGAAGCAGGAATTGTACAGTGGTTCTGGTTAAAAGATTTTGACAAGGATAAGGATCAGTTTAATAGTGTGCATGAAAAATTAATTGAGTACTGGAAATATTTGAAAAACTATTTGAATCCAGGCCCTTTGCATTTTACTTGTTTAAAAGAGACTTTAGAAGACTTGACCAATACAGAATACCTACGCGATTGCGCTATTCAAGCTGGATTGGACACCAAGTTGATCTTCATTGATGATATTGGATGGGATGCTGATAACAGGGAATTTATAGACTTAGAGAACCAACCCATCAAAAACATATTCAAACTTTATCCTTGGGAATGGTTACTTAGTGAAAGCTTTGGCAAAAACATGTTAGAAGACAAAAACAAAGCACTCTGGATAGAACCCGCATGGAAAATGATTTTGTCAAACAAAGCCATCCTACCCATTTTGTGGGAGCTCTATCCCAACTGTCCTTATTTATTGCCTGCTTATTTTGAAGATGACAAATTGAGTAATTATGTTAAGAAACCCATTCTTTCTAGAGAAGGTGCCAATATTGATTTGGTGATGAAAAATATAGGTCTTGCCAAAACAGAAGGTCAGTATGGCGCAGAAGGATATATTTATCAAGAGCTTTTTACCCTTCCTAATTTTAGTGACCATTATCCCGTAATTGGATCTTGGGTCATTGGTCAAGAGCCGGCAGGTATGGGAATTAGAGAAGCCGATACTTTAATTACAGATAACAAAAGCCGTTTTGTGCCTCACTTGATAGGCTAATAACGAATACCATAAATCTTAGAAATGCACTGTTATCAGTGCATTTTTTTTGCTAGTACCGTAATCAATAATCCCAAACAGGCAATTAAAGTAAACGACCATCTTAAGCTGGCAATTTGCGCAATACTACCAATAAGTGGTGGACCAAGTAAGAACCCTATAAATCCAATGGTGGATACCGCTGCAAGGGCAACGCCCGGATTCATGGTTTTGGATCTACCAGCCGCACTATAAATGAGCGGTATCACGGATGACACGCCAAAACCTACCATTAAAAATCCAATACCTGCAGGAATGATATAAGGAAAGATCACGGATAACATCAATCCAGTTGCAATCAACGCTCCACTGGCTTGTAAAACTGGTTTGATTCCAAATCTGGTGGTAAATCTATCAGATATAAATCGGCCTGTGGCCATGGCCCCCATGAACAACAAATAGCCCAATGTGACCCATTGAGTTGGGGCAGCAACAGCTTTTTGAAAATAGACCCCAGACCAGTCAAACATGGTTCCTTCACAAACCATGCTTCCA
>CALRXZ020000151.1:0-8612 GCA_943372255.1 Chitinophaga pinensis | reverse complement strand
TAACCGCAATTTGAAAACATTTGAAGTAAGTATTCAGACTTCTTTAGACCTGATTGGAAGGATTCCTAGAGATAAACCCGCTATTGCAGAAAGTGGTATCAGCAATGTGGATACTATTGTAACTTTGAGGGCAGCCGGTTTTAAGGGCTTCCTAATTGGGGAAAATTTTATGAAAGAAGCCAACCCTTCGATTGCTTTTGCTGATTTTGTCAATCAACTAAAAGCAAGCTAACATGCGTATTAAAGTATGTGGAATGACCAAGGCGGAGCAAGTGCTCCAATTAGACGAATTAGGGGTTGAATTTGCAGGATTCATCTTCTATCCAAAATCGCCCCGCTATGTCTTATCCCATATGAGTAAGGAACAGCTTAAAAAACTCAAGGGAAAGCATATTAATAAAGTGGGTGTTTTTGTGAACACCCCTGTAGAAGAAGTGTTACAGTTGGTAGACGCCTGTGGTTTGTATTTGGTTCAATTGCACGGGGATGAAAATCCTAGGTATTGTGAACAAATTGCCAATTATGTAACGGTTGTCAAAGCATTTAGATTAAGAGAGGGAGAAGACATTTTATGGCGCGCAAAAGATTATCAAGACGCAGCAGATATGTTTCTCTTTGATACAGAAGGAGCGGGATATGGCGGAACAGGAAAGAAGTTTAATTGGGATATCTTAAAAGGGGGCAATGTTAGAAAACCATTTTTCTTAAGTGGAGGTATTCAACCAGAAGACGTTGAACTGTTGAAAGCATTTGAACAAGAAAGCGTTGCCAAAGACTTATTTGCTGTTGATATCAATAGCAAATTTGAACTAGCACCCGGATTAAAAGACATGGACAAAATTCAAACATTTGTAAAGGCATTAAAAGGAGGATAGAGATGGTAACCTACAATGAAAGTTTTCAGGGGCCCAATGAGCAAGGGTATTATGGCCGTTTTGGTGGAGCTTATATTCCCGAGATGTTACACAGGAATGTAGCGGAACTCAAAGCGCAGTACCTAAACATTATGCATGAAGCCTCTTTTCAAAAAGAGTTTCAGCACTTGCTGCGCGATTATGTTGGAAGACCTACACCGCTTTTCTTAGCAGAAAGATTGAGTGCAGAGTTTAATACGGCTATATATCTAAAAAGAGAAGACCTCTGCCATACAGGTGCCCACAAAATCAACAATACCATTGGCCAAATTTTATTAGCCAGAAGATTGGGCAAGACTAGGATTATTGCAGAAACTGGGGCTGGTCAGCATGGTGTAGCAACAGCTACGGTTTGTGCTTTAAAGGGTATGGAATGTATTGTGTACATGGGCGAAAAAGACATTGAACGCCAGGCACCCAATGTGGCCCGTATGCGTATGCTTGGTGCCAAGGTAATTCCAGCTATTAGTGGAAGCCGAACCCTAAAAGACGCTACCAATGAAGCCATTCGTGACTGGATCAATAATCCGGTAGATACCCATTATATTATTGGAAGTGTGGTTGGTCCACATCCTTATCCAGATATGGTGGCTCGTTTTCAAAGTGTGATCAGTGAAGAGATTCGCTGGCAGTTAAAAGAAAAAACTGGTCGGGAATTGCCCACCCATGTTGTGGCATGTGTTGGAGGTGGTTCTAATGCAGCTGGTGCTTTCTATCATTTTCTAGACGAATTATCTGTGCAATTGGTAGCAGTTGAAGCGGCTGGAATGGGTGTCAATAGTGGTATGAGCGCTGCCACAACACAACTTGGAAAACCAGGGATCTTACACGGAAGTAAAAGTTTGTTAATGCAAACGGAAGATGGTCAAGTGGTAGAGCCCCATAGTATTTCGGCAGGATTAGACTATCCAGGCGTTGGTCCTTTGCATGCCAATTTATTTGATTCTGGAAGGGGCACATTTTTAAGTGCTACTGACCAAGAAGCATTAGAAGCAGCATTTCATGTAAGCAAAACAGAAGGGATTATTCCTGCATTAGAAACGGCACATGCTTTTGCCGTTTTGGGTAGGATGAACCTAAAGCCAACAGACAGGGTGGTGCTCTGTTTGAGTGGAAGAGGAGACAAGGATTTAGCCACTTATATTCAGGAATTAGATGCACACGCATCATAATAGTATTTCAAACAAATAACATGAGCAGGTTAGGAACCCTATTTGCTTCAAAGCAAAAAAATATATTAAATGTCTATTGTACTGCGGGATACCCCCAATTGAATAGTACTATTGACATGATTACAGCATTAACAGAAAATGGGGTTGACATTATAGAATTGGGCATGCCCTATAGTGATCCCTTAGCTGATGGGCCAGTGATTCAGCAAAGCGGTAATATTGCCCTTGCAAATGGCATGACCATTGCTGTTTTATTTGATCAATTAAAATCCCTTAGACAGGTTTCCAATGTTCCGTTAATCTTAATGGGATATATGAATCCGGTTTTGCAATATGGATTTGAAAAATTCTGTAAAGACGCTTCGGCTGTTGGCGTAGACGGACTAATTCTACCTGATTTACCTGAGTATGAGTTTGAAACAGAATACGGAGCCATCATTAAAGCAAATGGATTGGATTTTGTTTTTTTAGTAACACCAGAGACCTCAGAAGAAAGGGTTAGAAAACTTGATGACCTGAGTACCGGGTTTTTGTATGCCGTAAGTTCATCAGCTACTACTGGAAAAGACAAGGACTTTAATGCTGTTGAAACCTATTTACAAAGATTACAAACCATGAATTTGAAAAATCCAGTTTTGGTAGGATTTGGCATCAAAGACAGGTCTACTTTTCAGTCTGCATGTAAACATGCTAACGGAGCCATTATAGGTACTGCTTTTATTCAGGCTTTGGAAGGGACAAATGATTTAAAAGCTACGGTGAAACAATTTTTGGGAACGGTTCAATAACACTAATAGATGAAATTGGTAATTGTTAAATACAATGCTGGCAATATTCAATCCGTGCTATATGCCTTGGAAAGAATTGGCATGGAAGCCTTGGTCACGGATGACCAAGATTTGATTAGAGCGGCTGATAAAGTAATTTTTCCTGGTGTGGGAGAAGCCAGTACGGCTATGCAGTATTTGCGTGAAAGAGGTTTGGATCAACTCATCAAATCTTTGGAGCAACCAGTTTTAGGGATTTGTTTGGGAATGCAATTAATGTGTACCCATAGCGAAGAAAACAATACGGATTGTTTGGGCATTTTTGAAGAAAAAGTAAAACGATTTCAACCCTCGGCAGAAAATCAAACGCATTTGAAAGTGCCGCAGATGGGATGGAATAATATTCATACACTGAAAACACCTTTATTTAAAAACATTCCTGAAAATAGCTATTGTTATTTTGTACATGGATATTATGCATCCCTTGGTGAGCATAGTATTGCAACTACGGATTACGTACTTCCATATAGTTCTGCATTACACAAAAACAATTTTTATGGGGTACAGTTTCACCCAGAAAAATCAGCTACAGTGGGAGAAACTATTCTTAGGAATTTTATAGACTTATAGCTTATTATCATGGAAATTATACCAGCAATTGATATCATAGACGGAAAATGTGTAAGACTTACCCAGGGTGATTATGCACAGAAAACCGTCTACAATGAAAATCCATTAGAAGTAGCCAAAGAATTTGAAGCGGCAGGTGTAAAAAGGTTACACTTGGTAGACTTAGATGGTGCCAAAGCAGGTACTGTACAAAACTGGAAAGTCTTGCAAAGCATAGCGGCCAATACCAGCTTGGTCATTGATTTTGGCGGAGGTATCAAACAGGATAAAGATTTGGCCATTGTATTTGAATCAGGTGCAGCATATGCAACCATTGGTAGTTTAGCAGTAAAATCTCCGGATGTATTTGTATCATGGTTGGAAGCCTATGGAGCAGATAAGTTTCTGCTTGGGGCCGATGTAAAAGACAAAAAAATTGCCATAGCTGGGTGGTTAGAAACTACAGAAATAAATATTATTGATTTCCTAGGCGATTATCTAAGTAAAGGGGTACAACAAGTTTTCTGTACCGATGTAAGCAAAGATGGCAAGTTGGAAGGTCCTTCCTTAGCATTATATCAAGAAATTCTGGCAAGCTATCCCCAAACATATTTTATTGCAAGTGGAGGCGTAAGTTCTATGGAAGACTTGCAAGCTCTGGATGCCATTGGATGTTCCGGGGCCATTGTTGGAAAAGCCATATATGAGGGTAGGATTACCCTGGATGAATTGAAAACCTTTTTCTAAGTTAACAAAGAAAACATGCTTACAAAAAGAATCATACCCTGCTTAGATATCCGTGATGGTAGAACCGTAAAGGGGGTGAATTTTGAGAATATTCGTGACGCTGGAGACCCTGTGGAATTAGGTGCATTTTATGCCGGTCAGGGTGCAGATGAATTGGTGTTTTTAGACATAACAGCCACCAATGAGAAGCGAAAAACATTGAGTGAACTGGTGAATCGGATTTCTCACCATATCAATATTCCATTTACAGTAGGGGGTGGTATTAGTAGTGTGGAAGACGTTAACATACTCTTGCAAAACGGAGCAGACAAAATTTCCGTAAATACATCTGCATTTAAAAGGCCTGACTTGATCAAGGAATTGGCCAAAGAATTTGGGAGCCAGTGTGTGGTTTTGGCCATTGATACCAAATTGGAAGCCGATGGCGATTGGTATGTTTATCTAAATGGTGGCCGAGTTAAAACCAATACCAAATGCAGGGATTGGGCAAAACAAGCCGTAGATTTGGGGGCGGGTGAAATTCTGTTGACTTCTATGAATCACGATGGCACCAAACAGGGATTTGCCTTAGAGATTACAGAGCAATTGGTCAAGGATTTGCCGGTTCCTATTATTGCTTCTGGAGGTGGGGGCAGTATGGAACATTTTGAAGACGTATTTAATATTGCCAAAGCAGACGCTGCATTGGCAGCCAGTATTTTTCATTTTAAGGAAATTGGTATTCCTGAATTGAAACAGTTTTTAAAAGAAAAAGGAATTGAAATCAGATTATAATTGAGGTTATGAAAATAGATTATTCAAAATATGCAGACGGATTAGTCCCAGCCATTGTACAGGACTATGATACTGATAAAGTATTAATGATGGGTTTTATGAATGAAGCAGCACTGCATAAAACTGAAGAGTTGGGTAGGGTTACTTTTTATAGTAGGAGTAAACAAAGGCTTTGGACCAAGGGAGAAGAATCTGGTAATTTTTTAGAGCTCAAATCCATTGCTGTGGATTGTGATAACGATACTTTACTTATAAAAGCACATCCAAAGGGGCCTGTTTGCCATACAGGTGCAGATACATGTTGGATGGAAAAAAACCACAACAGTAATTTTCTGAATTATTTGGAAGATATTATCGCTCTGCGCAAAAAAGCTTCTGTTGAAGAATCTTATGTAGCAAGATTGTTTGCAAAAGGCATGAATAAAATGGCCCAGAAAGTGGGGGAAGAGGCAGTTGAATTAGTGATTGAAGCAAAAGATAATAATGAGGAGTTATTTTTGAATGAAGCGGCAGACCTCATGTTTCATTATCTTATTTTGCTAAACGCAAAGGGTTATAAATTAGACAATGTGGTAGACATTTTAAAACAACGACATTCGAAATAATATGCAGAAATCCCTATTCCTTTTATTGGTTTTAGCTCCAGTCTTTGGGCTTTGTCAGATTAATCAAAAACAATTTGTACTCTCTGGTAACATTAAAGGTTTAAAAGATAGTACCAAAGTGACCCTGATTTCAGGCAGTAATTCGCAGTCAACCGTTTCAGTTATTTCTAGAAATGGTTCTTTTAAATTAAAAGCCTTACTCTCTGAGCCTGATGTGTATCAATTGGGTTTTGAGGGTTATAAAGAAGCTACTGATCTTTTTATTTTTAATGACAGCCTTACTGTAGTAGGGGATCTAAATAATGTAACAGAATGGGTATTTAGTGGTTCTTCCATTCAAGAAGATTATGCTTATTTTAAACAGCAATTCACTCCTTATAAAGACAAATTAAATAGTCTAGCAGCTACTATTAATCAAGAAAAAGATCCAGCCAAAAGAAATAGTCAAATGCAAGAATTTGCGGCAGCCAAATCTCAAGTAGTAAAAAATGCAGCCGATTTTGCCAAAGCTAAACCCAGTTCTGCTGTTAGCCCATTTGTCTTATATGTATTAAGTCCTTTGTATGACGGTGGAGCAGTAGAATTAGAAACTTATTATGCCCCTTTGAACGGATTAGCCAAAACGGGGCCTTATGCAAAAGCCATAGAGAGTAGTATCATGGAGTCCAAAATAGGCGCCATTGGGAGCAAGGCCATGGATTTTACACAAAAAGATGTAAATGGCAAATCGGTATCACTTTCATCCTTCAAGGGGAAATATGTACTTGTTGATTTTTGGGCTAGTTGGTGCGGTCCTTGTAGACAAGAGAATCCCAATTTGGTGAGGGCTTATGCACAATTTAAAGACAAAAATTTTGCCATTTTAGGCGTGTCTTTAGACAAGGAAAAAGCAAATTGGATTCAGGCAATGAAGTCCGATAAATTGGTATGGACAAATTTAATTGACGCGCAAGATGGCCCAGGATCACCCGCCATGATGTATCGCGTAAGCGTTATTCCTACCAATTTTTTAATTGATCCTACTGGAACAATTGTTGGCAAGAACTTGAGAGGCGCTGAATTGGAAAACGCCTTGCATAAATTCCTGAAATAGTTTAATGAAACAAAAGGGCATAGCTAGACTCGTCAAAACCAATGGCAATAATTTTGCCATCAAGTTCAATGATGGGTCTTTTAATGGCACTTGTATTGGCCAATAAATAACTGATGGCTGTAGGAATGTCTTTGATTTTCTTTTGTTGTAATATATCCATAGAGCGCCAAGTGGTACCTTTTTTATTTAGGAGGGGTTCCCAACCTTTTTGTTTGGTCCATTCTTGCAGCTTTTCCTGGCTTAGTCCTTTTTTCTTATAGTCATGATATTCAAAGGGAATTCCATTGGTTTTTAAATAGTCCAATGTTTTTTTAACCGTATTACAATTGGTTATGCCATAAACTAGGTACATAAGGGTTAATTTTGTGTATTCAACCGATGGTACCAGATTTTTGAGGAACCAATGGTTTTGAAATAGCTTGCAGAGCGCAAATATCCTTTTTTCATGGCTAGAACCCTTTTATTTTTCTTATTCATTTTTTTTGCAATGGGAGCGTTGTCGCAAACGCAACAGCAGAAGCAGAAAAAATTGTTAGGAATCATCATGGGGAATGTCTTGGAATCAAAATCAGGAAAAGCTGTTCCTTTTGCTTCCGTTTCTCTTCAAATTATGGGAGATACCGCTAAAATTGCTAACGCGTTAACAGATAAGAATGGCAGTTTTGAGTTTCAGCAATTGCCACTTGGTTATTTTAGACTAAGTGTTGCAGCCATGGGTTTTGCAACTTTAAAAATGGATAGTATTTATCTGAGAGAAGAGCGCTATGATTTCAATTTGGGAGATATAAAACTCAGTGAAGTTTCCAATAGTTTGGGAGAAGTGATTATTTATTCTGAAAAACCTTTAATTGAAAATAAAGATGGAAAACTCACTTATAATGTAGGTGAATCTGCTTTAAGTAATGGGGCAACAACAGCTGAATTACTCAAGAATATGCCCTTAATCAGCAATGATCCAAACGGAAAAATATTGTTGAAAGGCAAAGAGCCCAAGATTTTAATTGATGACAAACCCACTGATTTAACTGCCCAACAATTACAAGATTTATTGGAAAGCCTTCCGGGTAACAGCATAGAGAAAATTGAAGTCATGACAAATCCCCCACCACAGTATGCAACAGAAACAGGTGGGGTAATCAATATAGTAACTAAGAAGGGAAAAATTGGTTGGGTTGGTAGGTCTATCCTGAGTGCAGGAACAAGGGGAGAGGGCAGTTTTTCAACCAATCTAAGTTATAGAAACAAAAAATTCTCCTTTGCTTCTACTATTAGTTTAGGGGCAAGTAGTTTTATTGGAAATAGTTATTCCAAACGTCAGAATTTCTATGCCGATAGTTCTAATAAGTTCAACACCGAAACCAATTTTGAAAATAAAAATCTTAGACCTGGACTAAGGTTGCAAGGGGATTATCAAACCAATCCTCAGAACTTATTCAATCTAACTTATCAGGGTAACCTGAATTATTTTGATAATTTAAGCCATACCCAATTTACCAATATCAATCGGTTTGATGAGACGTATAAAATATCTACCAGAACCAATGCTAGTCAAGGAGATGGTTACAGCCATTATATTTCTGGCTCCTATACTTTGAAAAGCAAAAAAAGTTTGGCGGAGTATATTCGCTTTATTGGTTCTTGGAGTAATGGTAAAAATGACAACGACAAGGATTATTACCAGCAATTTCTAACTGGTTCCTATGTTCCTACTGGTGTTGATTCTACACAGAATCAATACTTTAATACCTATAATAGGGGCTATTCGCTTAGATTGGATTATAACAAGCCCTTGAAAATCTTAAAAGGAAATTTTAATACTGGAACTAGTTATCAATTTAGCCGTTTTCACAATACCCTTAATACCAGTTTTCTTTCCAAAACAGATTCCATATTTGTGCCTAATAATTTGTTGAGTAATGACTTCTTTTTTA
>CALRXZ020000150.1:0-8857 GCA_943372255.1 Chitinophaga pinensis | reverse complement strand
TATTAGACACCAGTATTAAACGCGTTTCTATTTTACCAGGTTCTGAACCCAGACCCAAGCCAGTAGAAACCAATCTGGAAAAAACATTGGAAGAAGCCGTACCTGAAAAAAGGGTTGAACTTAAAATGGGAGTTGTTATCACCAATAGTGACCAAGGCTATCCCTATATTTCATTAGAGGCAGTTCAGGGCGAGGCCGATGAAACCCAAACCAAATACGTTACTAAAACAGTAAAACTAGACCTAGCAAAATTTATCAATACTGAGGTTTTTAACGAAGATGATAAAATGCTACTTCAGCAGTTGCGCAAACTGATGCAGGGAGAAGTGAATAGATATTTGAATAGAAATTCTCCTTTTAGTGGAATATGGGAAAACATTATTCAACAGCATAGTGACGAATTACCTGAAGAGACTAGGCATTTGATTAATGAATACTTGCACCCTAAGTTTAAAAAGCTATTTGAAGAACTGAGCCAGTCAAAATTTGTTTTTTACCTGCCAGCCAAAAAATCTTTTACAACTGCCAATTTAGTATCCGCAGAAATTAGTCAGGAATTTATCAGTCCTGAATTTGAAGTTGGCTATGCAAATGGCTTTTATACCGTTGATTGTAGAATTAAATTACCACTGGCCGATTTAAATATTGCAGAGAACGAATCTGAATCAGCCTTGCTATTCCAATACCATAACCAGTTTTATACCTGGAAGCGGGCCGAAGACATTATGCAGGTAGAGCGTTTTTTACCAACTGGTAAAATTCAAATACCAGCTGCAGAATGGGGGGTGCAATTACAGCAATTCCTAATGCCGCTTTCTAAGGAGTACCATGTACACTTTACAAATGTTCAAAAAGAAGAGGTTAAAGACATTAGGCCAGATTGGAAGATCTTACTAAAAGAAAAAGGTGACTACCTCTTATTTCAACCAGTATTCATTTACAGGGGGTATGAAGTAAAACAAACTGACAAAGAGAAAATTATTCTACCTGAAGCCGATAGGTTGTTGATCATACAAAGAAATCTGGCTTTGGAAAAAGAGATGATGCAAAGAATTGAGTCCTTGCATTCTCAATTTATACATCCTTCAGAAAGCAATACCCTTGCGCTAAAGGGCACCGATGTATTAAAGAATAACTGGTTTTTCTTATTCATAGACGCTGCCAAAGACATGAATATTCCTGTTCATGGCTTTGAAGCATTGAAAAATTTCCGATTCAACACCGCCAAACCAAGTACCCAAATCTTTATCAGTAGCAATACAGATTGGTTTGACGCCAAAGTGCAGATTAATTTTGGAGAACAAAGGGTTACAGTTGAAGACGTTAAAAAAGCTCTAGCCAATAAACAACAGTTTGTACAGCTTGGTGATGGCACCCTTGGTATCTTACCCGAAGAATGGATTAAGAAATACAGTTTACTATTCCGCGTGGGCGATGGTAAGCAAGGAAGCATGAAACTGAGCAAGTATCATTTTAGTGTAATAGAAGAACTCTATTTGCAAAGAGATGAAGAAGAGCTTTTTTTCCAATTAGAAGAGAAATACGAAAGACTAAAAGAGAACCACCAGATCAAAGCCATTCCAGCTCCAGCGCATTTACAAGCTATTTTGCGCCCTTACCAAGAAAGTGGTTTTCAATGGCTAAACTATTTAAGAGAAGTGCAATGGGGTGGGATTTTAGCGGATGATATGGGTCTTGGTAAAACCATACAAGCCTTAAGTTTTCTGCACCATTTAAAATCAGAAAACGGCACATTAAAGGCATTAGTAGTTTGCCCTACTACCTTGATGTATAACTGGCAAAATGAGATTCGAAAATTCACACCCAACTTGACTTTCTATATGCATCATGGCGGAACCAGAACCAGGGGAAGCCTTTCTGATGCCAGCATTGATGTAATTATCACTACCTATGGTACCTTAAGAAGTGATATCAAACAATTTGTAGACGTGGCATTTGACTACGTGATTTTAGATGAAAGTCAAGCCATCAAAAACCCTTCTAGTAAAGTAACTAAGGCTGCTGGTTTATTGCGTGCCAAAAACAGGTTATGCTTAAGTGGTACTCCTTTACAGAATAACACTTTTGACATTTTTGCTCAGATGAATTTCTTGAATCCAGGTATGTTAGGCAGCGTAGAATTCTTTAAACACGAATTCTCTATGCCCATTGACAAATTTGGAGAGAAGGAACAGAAAGACCATCTTAGAAAACTACTCTACCCCTTTATTCTAAGAAGAACCAAGGAACAGGTAGCCAAGGATTTACCTGAAAAACAAGAAATGGTCTTGTTCTGTGAAATGGGTGATGAACAGCGCAAAATTTATGACGCTTACAGGAATGACTATCGTGATAAGATTCTAGGCGTTGTAGAAAACCAAGGGATCCAGAAATCGCAGTTAACCATCTTGCAAGGTTTGATGAAACTGCGTCAAATCTGCGATAGCCCAGCCATAGTAAAAGAGGCAGAAAGATTCCCCAATGTGTCTGTTAAACTAGAAGAAATAGGCAGAGAAATTACCGAAAATATTAGCAACCACAAGGCTTTAATCTTCTCCCAGTTCTTGGGCATGTTGTCACTGATTAAAGACAAAATGCGTGAATTAGAGGTTGATTTTGAATACTTTGACGGAAGCAGTACCATCAATGAACGTGAAGCTGCCATTCAACGTTTTCAAAATGAAGACTCTTGTAGGGTGTTTTTGATATCGCTGAAAGCAGGTGGTGTAGGTCTGAACCTAACCGCTGCTGACTATGTATATATTGTAGATCCTTGGTGGAACCCTGCTGTAGAACAACAAGCTATTGACCGTACGCACCGGATTGGACAAACCAAGAATATTTTTGCCTATAGAATGATCTGTACGGATACCGTAGAAGATAAGATTCTTAAATTACAGGAGCGCAAACGGAATTTGGCCAAGGATCTCATTACAGACGATGAAGGATTTGTGAAGACCTTGACTAAGGAAGACGTGGAATACCTGTTTAGTTAACTTGAACCTTAAGCATTTTACAAACAGAATCGCATAAAAAAACCGCCTAGTATTTCTAGACGGTTTTTTTTATGATAAGTTCTGATTAGTCATGCGTCTTGCATTCTCCAACAATATAGTGGAAGGTTTCGTGTGCTTCAAACATTAAAGCACCAAGTGTTTTCTCATCTTTGTTAGACTTTACAGCAGCATTTACGGTTTCACACTGCTTCAACAATTTAGCAATAGACTCAGCTGTTTCTTTGGGCTTGTATCCCGCAGGAATTTTGGCAGATTTCCATTGTTTGGCAATGATTACCAGACTATCTGACTTTTCTTTCAGGGGTTTAAAATTACCCTCTTCTGAAGGGTGAAAAGTTTTGCTCATGATACCATGAAACTGTTCTTGTTCCTTCCAAGTGGTTTTTTCTTGTGCACTAACTGCTAGTCCAAATGAACAAAGCAATGCCAATAACATCATTTTTGGGGCTTTCATATACTTGTGTTTTAGTTATTTAATTTCAGCAGCAGCAATCAAGGCTTCCGGATTCTTATTGAATTCGTTTTTACACCCCGTTCCACAGAAACCCAAAACTTTGTCTTTATAATGCGCTGTATCGGCAATGCCGGCTGTTACAGGCATACCACAGGATGGGTCTTTCTTGTTGTTAACCAATGCTATATCATAAGATTTAGTTGAATCTACCGGCATAATAGCTGTTGCTGCAGGAGCAGGAGTAGTTTCTTTGGGTTGACTAGAATCACAGGCAGTAAGGGATAATACTATAAGGCTTGCAATGGCGAAGTTGGTACGCATGAAAAGTTTTTTGGGTTAAAAATTTATTAAACACAAACTTAAAGCATTTTGTTCTTTCTAAGTTTCCCGCCTATCCCATTCTTCCCTTCACCGATTATTTGAGGCCCTATCCCAACTATCCCGCTAGCTTGCCGTTAAATGAGTTTGTTCTCATAGATTGAATTCCCACTATAGTTTTGTATTGTAAAAATATCCCATGCGCAAATTACCATTACTAATTCTAGGCTTTTTACTAACCCTGGGGGCAAATGCCCAAACCAGTGCTGTTGTAAAAGGTAAATTAATAGATTCTGTTGGCAAACAGATTTTAAAAGACGCCACGGTTACCGTGATTGACGCCAAAGACAGTACTTTAATTGTTTTTGGTTTGGCCAAGGCCGATGGTAGTTTTGAACTGAAAAACCTTCCTTTTGAAGACCTGATTTTTCAAGTGGGTTTTCAGAGTTACGAGCCATTTAGTAAGAAAATTAGCCCTAGTAAAACCAATACTGAAATTAATCTGGGCAATATTTACCTGAGGCAAATGTCTAATGACCTTGGAAATGTAACAGTAACACAATCGCCCATTCAAATAAAAAAAGACACAGTAGAATTTAATGCCGCTAGTTTCAAGACCAAACCCAATGCCGTAGCAGAAGATTTGTTGAAGAAATTGCCAGGTATTGAAGTTGATAAAGATGGTGGTATTAAATCTCAAGGCGAAACCGTTCAGCGTATCTTGGTAGATGGCAAGCGCTTTTTTGGAGATGATCCTAAATTAGCCACTAAGAATCTTCCTCCCGATGTGATTGACAAAATTCAGGTTTATGATGGATTGAGCGATCAAAGTGCTTTTACCGGATTTGACGATGGAAATAGGGTCAGAACCATCAATATCACCACGCGTAAAGACAAACGTAAGGGATACTTTGGAAGAGCCACTGTAGGTGGTGGAAGTACTGGAGACGAGGGCGTTTATGACAATAATATTAACCTAAGCCGTTATAACGGAGACAGACAAATTACCATTACTGCACAAGGCAATAACGTAAACAAACAAAACTTCACCGGCCAAAACATCTTTGGTGGTGGAGCTGGTGGATTTACTGGCGGTGGAGGAGGCGGCGGCCGTGGTGGTGGTGGATTTAGCACTGGCGCAACAACTGGAAGTAGTGGTATTGTTAATACATGGGCGGCTGGTTTAAATTATAGAGATGTATGGGGTAAGAAAACTCAGGCTTATGGTAGTTATTTTTTCAATGACCAAAAAACCTATACTGATCAGAAAAGCTTTACCGAGACCTTGGTGAGTGGCAACCCTGATTCTTCCAATTTTAGCAATAACGTCAACAGTAGTATTAGACATAACCAGAACAACCGTGTTAACTTTAATATTGAGACCCAATTTGATTCTAGTAATAGCATGATCCTGCGCCCAAATATTAGTTTCCAGCATACAGATAATGAGAGCAATACAACTTCTGCAACTACAAAAGGCAAGTTGAATTTGAATAATTCTGTTTCTAGAACCACGAGTGTAAACGATGGATACAATGGAGCTTTAGAAGCAACCTTCCGTCACCGTTTTGCTAAGAAAGGACGTACTTATTCTATTGGCATTAACCTTGGTGGAAGCACAAATGATGGAAGTGGCACCAACCGTTCTGTTAACCAGTATTTTACTCAAAACAGGGTAGATACCATTAATCAAATCAATAATAGCAATAGCGATGGTAAGAACTTTAGTACCACACTAGCATATACTGAACCCATTGCAAAAAATCAGTTACTTGAATTCAACTACACCTATTCCTATAATGATAACACCAATGGTAAACACACTTATGGATATAATAAGAACACAGGCCAATATGATCTAGTTGTGCCTAATTTGAGTAATACTTTTCAAAATACCTATAGCTCTAATCGCGGTACGTTGAGTTACCGGATTCAAACACAAAAATTAAACTTAAGTGTGGGATCAGGTGTTCAGTTTGGCGATTTAAAAAGCAATAATTTAACCAAGGATTCGGCCATTAATCAGCACTATGTGAATATGTATCCTACTGCCAATTTGCGCTGGGAGTTTACAAAGACAAAAAATTTACGCGTCAATTACTCAGGAAGAACCGCACAACCTAGTGCCACACAATTACAACCCGTTGCAGATAATAGTAATCCGTTAAATATTCAATTGGGTAATCCTAATTTGAAACAACAGTTTACACACAGTGTCCGCATGTTGTATTCTTCATTTGACGTATTTACACAACGTACTTTCTTTGCTACAATAAACGCTACCACCATTGCCAATGATATTCAAAACTCAGTAAGCATTTTACCAGGAGGCGCTCAAATAAGTCAACCAGTGAATTTAAGTGGCACTTATAGTGTGTCTGGCTATTTCAATTATGGTTTCCCTATTAAGAAACCAAAAAGCAATATGAGTTTCACGGGTAATGTTTCTTATAACCAAAGTCAAGGTTTAATTAACAAGGCAAGTAACTATACCAAGAATACTTTGGTGGGTGGTACCGTAAAATGGACTACCAACTTGAAGGATAATTTTGACATGAATTTCTCTTCTAATTCTAGCTTCAATTTTGCACGATATACTTTGCAACCACAACAGAACGCAGATTATTTTACACAAACATTTACCACTGACGCTACTTATTATACTAAGAGTGGATGGGTATTGTCTACTGATTTTGACTATATCATTAATCGCGGTCAAAGTGCTGGTTATAACACCACTATTCCTTTGTGGAGTGCTAGTATTGCCAAACAAGTATTTAAGAAGAAAGAAGGTGAGATTAAATTATATGTATTTGACCTGTTGAATCAGAATACCAGTATTCGTAGAACGGTTTCTGGCAATAGTATTGCAGACGTTGAAACCAAGGTTTTGAAAAGATATATCATGCTAAGCTTCACTTACAACCTACGCAGGTTTGGTGCTACAGGCCAACAGCAAAGGGGAAACCAACAAAATCAGATGTTCCGTGGTGGTGGAGAAAGGGGCCCTGGAGAAATGCGCAATTTCAATTTCAGAGGCAACGGCGGCGGAGAATAGTTGTTGTTTGAGTTACATTCAAGGCCGTCCCATTGGCATGGGCGGCCTTTTTACTTACAAACGTTAGGTTATTAAGTAGCAAATTTCACAAGATTTTTACCCATCATTCTATCATTTTGCCCTACTTTTACACCCTCATATAAAAAAGTCCTTCATTGAAGCAGTTACAACATAATTCTCTGACAACCTTTACACCTTCATTGGTGAGGCCGTCGGCTGCTATCAATACACCGCGACCTCGACGCGGTTTCTGATAGGACGAGCAACTGGCAATTGCCCCTATCAGTGGAAAATCCCCAATAACATTATCTACACGAGAAGTGTATTCTGTTCAAGCTTATAATTTTATTGCAGTTGGAAACCAAGGAAATCATTGTCAGGGTAGCCACTCACCTTGATACACATTTTGCACAGCGCATTACAGACGAAATGGAGTCATCGGCCAAGGCCAGGGGTACTGGTATTGCCAAACGCTCACCGGAATATGTTGCAGGAAAAATGCTAGACGGAAAAGCCGTTATAGCTGTAACCAGATTGGGTCAATGGGTAGGCTTCTGTTATATTGAAGCCTGGGGTCATGGCAAGTTTGTGGCCAATAGTGGTTTAATTGTTTCTCCTGAGTATAGAAAAAGCGGTGTAGCAAAAACCATCAAAAGAAAGATTTTTGAATTATCTAGGATCATGTATCCTGAATCTAAAATCTTTGGTCTTACTACCGGATTGGCAGTAATGAAAATTAACTCAGACCTTGGTTATGAACCCGTTACCTATAGTGAACTCACAGATGACGAAGAGTTTTGGGCTGGATGCAAGAGCTGTGTCAATTTTGATATCTTAATGAGCAAAGACAGAAAGAACTGTATGTGCACTGCTATGTTGTATGATCCTGCTGACCACTATCAACCAGAAGAAACTGCTCAGGAATTCAAACAGAAAAGCAAACTCTATGAACGTTTTATGAAAGTGAAGCAGAGTAAACTGTTGAGCATTTTTAGAAAAAAAGACGTTGCTATTGGTGGTGGAGCTGGTTTAAAACCCAAATCATTTCTACAACAGTTTTTTAATTTTTAATACAAAGGAATTTAATGGAGCTGCCATAACTCCTACTTCCTTTTGAATTTTGACTTTTTAATTATTACATCATGAGCGTTTCAAAAAAAGTAGTACTAGGATTTTCAGGTGGATTAGATACTACCTATTGTGTAAAATACCTAAGTGAAGACAAGGGTTATGAAGTGCATAGCATTATTGTCAATACAGGTGGTTTTACTGAAGCTGAACTAATTCATATTGAACAACATGCTTATAGTCTTGGTGTAAAAACCCATACCACTGTAAACGCAGTTAAATCATATTACGATAGCATTATTAAATTTCTGATTTACGGCAACGTACTTAAGAACAACACATACCCTTTGAGTGTGAGTGCTGAGCGCTTGAGTCAGGCGCTTCATATTGCAGAACACGCAAAGTTATTACAAGCCGATGCAGTGGCACATGGTAGCACAGGAGCTGGTAATGACCAAGTGAGGTTTGACATGATTTTCCATATCATGATACCAGGCACAGAAATCATCACACCTATTCGCGATTTAAAATTGAGCCGTGAAGCTGAAATCAGCTACCTGAAATCAAAGGGAGTGAATATGAACTTTGAAAAATCAATGTACTCTATTAATAAAGGTCTTTGGGGAACCAGTGTAGGCGGAAAAGAAACATTGAATTCAAAAGGCATTCTACCTGAAGAAGCTTGGCCTACCCAAGTAACCGCTTCTGAAAGTAGAGAAGTAAAATTACATTTTGAAAAAGGAGAATTAACTGCAGTAGACGGACAGCTATTTGAACATCCTACTGAGGCTATTCAATACTTACAAACTATTGCAGGTGCTTATGGTTTAGGTAGAGACATACATGTGGGTGATACCATTATTGGCATCAAGGGCCGAGTAGGTTTTGAAGCTGCTGCTCCCATGGTCATCTTAAAAGCACACCATGCATTAGAAAAACACG
>CALRXZ020000149.1:0-9002 GCA_943372255.1 Chitinophaga pinensis | reverse complement strand
TATTTTTCAATCAAGCCCTTGTCTACCCTTGGATATTTGCTATACATACCTTCAATAAAACCCATAGAAGTGAGCTTTACCAGGTTTTGGTATCCTATGGCATTTTTAGCCAAAAGCACTTGGTGATACCTTTTGTCTTTGATTTCTTTTGTAAATGTTTTTAAGAATCGGTCTTCTACCACGTAGAACTCGCATCCTACAATGGGTTTAACAGTTGGCGCAAGAATGTCTTTTCCATTTTCATCCTTACCAATGACTTTGGTGTTTTTCCAAGCTTGGGCTACAAATTCAAATGCGCCAAACATATTACCATGATCTGTAATAGCCAAGGCCGGCATATTGTCTTTAGCGGCTTTTTTGTATAAACTGCCGATGTTAGCGGCACCATCTAACAAGGAATATTGTGTATGAACGTGTAAATGAGAAAACTGACACATGAGCAACTGGATTCGGTCAAATATCGTAACAAAGCAGTCTGTCAGGTGGGTTAAATTTTCCACATTGCTTCTAATTTGACAGTTAGGCGTTTCAACCCTAAATTGCAGCCCTAGTTTATGAAACAATTTCAAATTTTAATATATATAGTTTTATTGCTTGGTCTAAGTAGTTGCCGGTCATTTAGACAGTTAACTGCCAAGGATCATACCACAGCATCAGTGTCTAATAAAAAGCAGAAGTCTCAGAAAGAACCACAATTCATTGAAGGAATAGAAGTTACGCCCGGTTCAACCATGAGCTCAAAGCATAAAACCAGCACAGCCAATACCAAAAAGACCAATACCAGTAAGCCCAATAACCCAGTTAATGGAGGAATCTTTAGTACGGAGAATGCCAGTTATTTACAATTGAAATTTTCTGTCTTAATAGGAGTTCCAGTAAGCCAATTGGACAATATTGCGTTGTTAGAGCAAATGGATAAATGGTGGGGGACCAGATATTGCATGGGGGGGACCACGGAAAACTGTTTAGACTGTTCCGCTTTTACGCAGATCTTGTTTAGAGATTTATATGCCATTAATCTACCTAGAACAGCCCAAGAGCAATACCAAATAGCTGATATTATTGGGATTGATGATTTACAAGAAGGTGATTTGGTGTTTTTTCATACAACAGGTAGAAGTAGAAGGTCAATTACCCATGTTGGTGTTTATTTACAAAACAGCAAATTTGTACACGCAGCTACTAGTGGGGGTGTCATGATTAGCGATTTAAAGGAAGCTTATTGGAGCCCCAAATTCAGGGGTGGTGGCAGGATGAAGCAGCATCCCTAATGTGTTATTTGATTCCCCATTTATTTTTGAATTGAACTATCATTTGTGCTGCATCTGGCGTTAATTTTCCTTTAATCACACCAATGATCATCATGCCAGAGAAAATGAATGATCTAAAAATCATTCCAGACCATCCAGAAAATTGCCCCATTAAGAGTGCAACTAAACCAAAAGAGAGAACACCCAATACTAATGCCTTAAGATTGTTTTGATTAAAAGGTTGCATGCCAAATTTTCTTCTTAAAAATTCAAACCGAATAAAATTATACAAGGCAAATGCAGCCAATTCAGCAAAAGCAGAACCAATAATACCATAGTTTTTTATTAGGTAATAAGTCAATGGCAATCTAAAAGCCAACAAAACAACCCCACTCAAAAAATCAAATCGCCAATAAGTAGAAGTACCAATAACTATATTATTAAGACCAGTTCCCGCGTCAATAATTCTCACCATTCCCAAAATAAATACCACGGCAAGACCAGATTCATAAGTTTTTTGAATATTCAAAGCTTCTAATGCAGGTTGAATATTCAACCAAATATTGCCAAATAAGAATAAAGCAACCAGCAATAAATTAATACAAGACCGCTGATAGATGCGTTTGATTTCTGGCATGTTTTTGTCTTTCCAAGCTCTTGACAATACCCCCGCAGAAACGGATTGAATGCTTCTTTGAGGAACCTGAATTAAATTGGCTGCATATTGGGCAACTCCAAATACAGCTACTACGGCTAATCCCTGAAATTTGGCAATGATAAAACTATCAATGGTGGCGGCTAAAGAAGCAATACAGGTACCTCCAAAAATCAATGCCTGCATAGAGAACATTTTCAACTTAAACTTTTTGGTAACCCTACTGACTTTAAGTGGAAAATGTAATTTTTTGGATCGATATAATACCCAAGCAACTATGGCAAAAATGGCCAAATATAAAAAAGCAAAACAGTGAATAAATTGATCAAAACGGATGAACCTAAAATAATACAATAACACTATGATTAAGGTTAGGATTCTTAAACCAGTCTCCTTTAAAAAGTTAGACATGACTGTTTTCTGTAAAGCCCAACAAAAGCCTTCCATCACAGAAAACAAGAGCATACCCATGGCAAAAGGAAACATCCAATAATAATAATCCACTATGAGCTTGGAACCCTTTGAAAAATGTTCTACAAAAAAGGGCTGAAACCAATATCCTGCCAATAGCACCATTAAAAAACCAATGAAAGAAACGGCTAGGGCCCAAGTCATTAAATCAATTTCATGTGCTTCTAAATTGTCTTTATAATAAGGATAGAATTTGTAAATCACCGGTATGATTCCCAAACTACCAAAAGCATACATATTTTGTGAAAAGTCAAAGAAAATCCTAGTCAGTCCAAATTGTTCAGGGGTAAAAGCACCGTTTCCAATTCTGGTATAATAATACAGATTGATGGCACCGATAAAAAAACCGATATACACCAAAATACTAGACTGAATAGTTTGTCTTCTAATACTTCCCATATTAATTTGCTGGGAGTTCTCTAACCTTGATATAGTATTTGAATTCTATAGCAGCTGGATTCAAAAATGCTTTATGTTCTTCCAACAAATCCAAGGTTTTCCAGGATCCTACAATGGGTTCCAATTTTATATCTGTTTTGTCTGTTTTTACAAATAAGGGAAGATTAAATTCGGCAAGGCAATTACTCCATCTATAATTTACCTTTTTTTGGTCTTTACTAAATTGTAATTCTAAAACCGGAATCTCTGTTTTGCGCAGGTATTGATCAAATACTGGTTGTAAGGGATAACCCGCATATTTTTCCATCAGATGCTGAACTTCTAAAGTGGTTACTGTTTGATGGTAGAATTCCTTATTGAGTTGTCTAAGCATTAGTCTAAACTGCTCATCATTATTCATGCTATTGCGGATGGTTTGGATCATGTTTGATCCCTTATAATACATATCATTGCCACCTTGGTTTTGAACATCATACACACCTATAATGGGCTCTCTGTTACTAATGTTTTTTCTGATTCCAAAATTATATTCATAAGCAGCTTGCTTGCCACTAAGCCATTGTGTAAATAGGGTTTCCGTATAATTGGTAAAACCTTCGTGTACCCACATGTCTGCAATGTCTTTGGTGGTGATATTATTGCCAAACCATTCGTGTCCACTTTCATGAATAATGATAAAGTCCCATTTTAATCCCCAGCCAGTTCCGGATAGGTCTCTGCCTAAATAACCATTCTTAAACTTATTGCCATAGGTTACGGCACTTTGGTGTTCCATGCCTAAATAAGGTACTTCTAATAATTTGTAACCATCTTCATAAAAAGGATATTTTCCCAGCCAGTATTCAAAGCAATGGATCATTGGTTTGACTTGTTGAAATTGAATTTTGGCTTCTGCAACATGGCAGCTTAGGGGATAAAAATTTAAATCTAACACGCCAGCTTCTCCTTGTAAAGTATCAGAGAAATGCTCGTATTTACCAATATTCATAGACAGGCTATAATTGTTAATGGGGTTTTTAACCACCCATTTCCAAGTTTTGGTATGTGCTTGTTCATTGGCATGAACCCATTCGAGTCTGCCATTAGATACATCCATTAAAGTGTCAGGAGTGGTTATAGTAACAGTTACCCCTTGCTCAGGTTCATCGTATTGATGGTCTTTACAAGGCCACCATACAGATGCCCCTAAACCTTGGCAACTGGTACTAACAAAGGCATTTCCAACAGCATCTTTTGTCCAAGTAACACCTCCGTCCCATGGTGGATTTCTTGCTTCTCTTGGCTTGCCATGGTAGTACATGGTAATCTGATGCTGTGAACCTTTTTTCAAGTCTTTCTTGAATGCAATTAGAAATGCATTGCCGTCTCTTTTAAAAGAAAGTGATTCTTTGTTAAATAAAACGCTATCCAATAACAATGGTTCTTGCAAGTCAATTTGCATTAAATTACCCTTCTGCAATACTTGAAATTGCATATCCACCTGGCCAGATATGGTTTTGGTATTTAGGTCAGGCGTTACCTGTAAATCATAGTGCAATAAATTCCACCAAGCACGTTCTGCAGTAATGGATCCCCTTAAAGTATCCGCATGACTAAATAACTTTGCCTTTTTTTCATTTTGGCCAAAGAGTTTTACTGCTCCCAACAACAGAAAAACTAAAAATATAGACTTGAAGTTCATTCCATAAAAATACGGATTGCACCTGCTGGATTCTAATGTTTTTTCAGCTTATTCTTAAACACTTTTTCAAATTTTTCCAACTTGGGTTGAATCACAAATCGGCAATAGCCCTGATTTTGATTATCATTATAATAATTCTGGTGATAATTTTCAGCAGGATAAAAGTTTTTGAATGCCTCAATACCCGTCACAATTGGACTTGACCAAGCGCCAGATTTGTCCAAGGCCTTTTTATAGGATTCCGCCTTTTCTTTTTCTACTTGGGTTTTGTAAAAAATCACTGACCTATATTGTGGGCCTGCATCATTTCCTTGGCGGTCAATGGTTGTAGGGTCATGGGTTTTCCAAAAAACTTCCAATAATTCATCATAACTGATAACGGCTGGGTCATATATGATTTGACATAATTCTACATGCCCTGTATTTTTGTCACATACCTGTTCATAACTGGGGTTTTCAACAAAACCACCTCCATAACCAGAAATGACTTTATAGACACCGTTGAGTCTTTGAAAAAAAGCTTCGGTACACCAAAAGCAGCCTTCGCCAAATATTGCTGTATCTGTTTTAACGTCTGGGGGAATAGGAGTTTGATTCATTTTAGCCAATTTTGAAGGTGTTTGTGCACAAGAAACCATGAAAATACCCGTAAGGGCAAGGGTTAGCATGCTGATTTTGAACATATTTTTAATTTTGTAGAGATACGTAATCAATTATAAAACAGATGTTTGCATAGAAAGTTTTAACAATTCTACTATTTTTTATTTTTTTTCAACATTTATACTAAAAGTACTAATTTCACGTTCGGGACTTATTTTCCTGAGTAAACCTATGCAATTACAATTGGAATATCCAAAACCTTCTATTCTCAGATTGGAAAATCTGTTAATGTTGGTGCCATTAATCTCACTTGTGTTCATTTTAATATTTTTCAATTCCGTTGAATTAGATAGTCATTTGCAAGAAACTTATTTCAGTTTCAAGTTTCAAAATGTTATTGTATTTAATTGGACTTTACTGATTATACCATTTTTATTGCATTTGTTTTTAAACCAAGAATCAATTGGAGATGTAAGAATTCTGCACGGACATATTATTATTTCAATCTGTTTAATGATTGCCGTTTTATTTACCTATCAATTGTATACTCCAAATCTCATTATTAATCAAGATACCTTTATAGGTTTGCCTAATCAACGTCATTGGTTAGAGGCAACTTCAACAACGTTTCAATTGTTGATCTTGCAAGGATTTGTACAATTGTTCTTTATAGTGTACAGTTTGGTGAAACTCTTTACTTGATTATTAGCTGAAACAAGTCTTTTTTAATTTATTTTCATGAAACTATTGTTGGCCGAAGATGAGCCTAAAGTGGCCAATGCTGTAAAAGCAGGATTGGAAGAACATGGGTTGGAAGTCATCGTTGCTTTTGATGGTAAAATGGCCGAAAAATATTTTGATAGGGATAGTTTTGATTGCATTATATTAGACATTAATCTTCCTCACACCAACGGTCTTGATTTGTGTAAACAATTCCGTAACAGGAATAAGAAAGTTCCCATTATTTTATTGACAGCCTTGGGTGAATTAGAAGACAAGATGGAAGGATTTAGTGCCGGGGCCGATGACTATTTAGTAAAACCCTTTCACTTACAAGAGCCTTTGGCTAGAATCCATGTAATTGTCAAGCGATCTACAGGCATAGATCAGCCCCAAAATATGATGGAAGTAGGTGACTTGATCTTGGATTTAGACGCTAAATCTGTAAAAAGAGCAGGAAAGCTCATCAAGCTTACTCAAAAAGAATTTTTGTTATTAGAAGCATTGGCAAAAGCTAAGGGAAGGGTTCTATCAAAAGCAGATTTGGCAGAAAAAGTATGGGCTTTAGACTTTGATACTGGCACCAATACCGTTGAAGTTTATATTAATTTTCTGAGAAATAAAATTGACAAACTTCATTCCACCAAGTTGATTCATACTAGAACAGGATTTGGCTATTATTTGAAAGAAGAGTCATGACCATTAAAACTAGAACAGCTGTTTGGATTGTAGCAGTAGTATCAGTTTTGATGCTGGTGCTCTGTAGTTTTATCTATTGGGAATTTAAACAGGCAGAACAAAAACTCTTTCAACAAAAACTCAAAGAAAAGGCCATTAACACCGTTAAGTTGTTAGATGAGGTAAAAGAAGTGGATAGTGCCTTGTTGAAATTAATTGACATAAATACCATTGACCAAATTAGAGATGAAAAGGTTTGGATTTTAGATTCATTAAATAGAGTTGTTTATAGCAGTATTGATGATTTGAATTGGAAACCAAGTATTGGCTTGCTAGATTCTATTCGTCAGCAGAAATTCTTAGTATTTACTATTGACCAACACGATGCCATAGGCTTGATAGCTTCATTTCAATCTAAGAATCGGTTGGTGATCTCTGCTGGTAAAAACCAAGAAGGCCAAGAAGCACTTCAAGCTTTATTAAAAATCTTGATAATTGGATTCTTTGCAATTATTGTAATAGTTGCATTCAGTGCCTATTTGATAGCCAAGCAAGTATTAAAACCCTTGATCTTACTGAACCAGCAAGTAGAAGCTGTGAATGATGAACAGTTGCATTCAACCATATTTATTCAGGAAACAAATACCAAGGATGAAATTAAGGAATTGGCCATTAGTTTTAATCTGATGTTACTCAGGTTGCAGGAAGCATTTAGTCAACAAAAGCAGTTTATACAGCACGCATCACATGAATTAAGAACACCTTTAGCGGCTCTGACTAATCAAATTGATTTGGCTTTACAACAAGATAGAAGTCCCCAATACTATAAAGAATTGCTTTTGTCTTTGCAAGAAGACCATGATAAACTATCTAAATTATTACAGCAGTTATTACAGTTGTTTAGATCTGGACAAGCTATTCAACCCGCAGTGCTTGAAACCATCTTCCTCAATGAATTATTGGATGACTGTATGGATCAAATTTCCAAAGTGCATCCAGAAACAAAATTGATTTTAAACTATGCCAATTTTCCTGAACAGGAAGAGGACTTACTTTTTAAGGGAAATCCTAGCTTACTTTCTACAGCTATATTGGGATTATTGGAAAATGCATGTAAGTATGGAGCAGGTAGTCCCGTTTTAATTGACATTGGATTTGATAGTAAAACAATAACAATCAGTATTCAAAATCAAGGTTTGTTAATACCTGAAGCAGACAGAGTTAGGTTGTTTACAGCATTTTTCAGGTCTTCTAATACAGAAGGTAAAAGGGGATTTGGACTTGGTTTAGTCCTTGCTTATAAGATTATTCAATTGCACAAAGGGCAATTATCTTATCGGGTAAATAAAGGTGCTAATTGTTTTGTTTGCACGATGCCCAAATAGTTAGTCCTTTGATTAATCAAATATCCACAAAGCCAATAGCTGTAACTTTTTAGTGAGTCTGGGCTTAACTTTGCCAAAAATTAGCAGGAAAAAATGCGTTTATACCCAGATTCAGCCTTAGTTCAATTGGAGTTTGACAAAGTGAAAGCTTTGTTGAAAGCGCATTGTAATACCGATCATGCAAAGCAGAAAGCAGATAGTTTAAGAATTCATACACGTAAAGACTTTATAGAATTAGAATTACAACAGTCCTATGAGTATAAAAATATTGCCTTGCAACAGCAATATTTCCCTAATGATTTTAACCTGAACCTACAAAAAGACGTGAAATTATTAGGCATTCCTGGTGCCATGTTGGTGGGGGATCAATGGATGCCCATTAGACGGTTATCAGAAAATACAGCCACCATTTTTCGTTGGTTTGATAATGAGCGTAGATTGGCATTCCCTTATTTAGCCAAGGTGATTGAAGGAACCTATTATGAGAAGCAGATTTTAGTATTGATAGATGAGGTATTGGATGAAAATGGAACGGTAAAAGACAATGCTTCATCAGACTTGCAGAAAATTAGGATGAGTCTGTTTAGAAAGCGGAATGAGTTGCGCAGAATGTTTGAAAAAGTAATTGCCAAATTGGCCAAAGCTGGCTATACTGCAGATATTGATGAAAGCTTTAGCAATGGAAGAAGGGTAGTAGCTGTATTCTCTGAACACAAACGTCAAGTAAAAGGAATTTTACACGGAGAGAGCGATAGTAGAAAAACAGCTTTTATTGAACCTGAAGAAACCATTGAATTAAACAATGACGTTTTTTCTTTGGAGCACGAGGAAATAAAAGAAGTACAGAAAATTCTGCGAGCATTAACGGCCAGAATGCAAGTATATGCTCCTTTATTAAGTTCTTATTTAATAGTTGCTGGAGAGTATGATTTTATCAGGGCTAAAGCCCGTTTGGCATTAGACATGAATGCGCAGTTACCAAATTTAGTAGACCGTGCGCATATTCATCTAGTAGATGCTTATCATCCGCTGTTATATCTATACCACAAAACATCGGGTAAAAAGACTATTCCTGTAACACTTACGCTAGATGATAAGAATAGAATCTTGGTCATTAGTGGACCCAATGCGGGTGGTAAAACCGTGACCATGAAGACCATTGG
>CALRXZ020000148.1:0-9276 GCA_943372255.1 Chitinophaga pinensis | reverse complement strand
TAGCAAATTCTTCTTGTAAGGTCAAAGCCCTGTTGCTTTCTTTATGTGTCAGACGCTCTACTCCCTCAATCACAGTTGTACCCTCACAACATGCGGCTAAAGCTACAAGAGGAGGAAACAAGTCTGGACAATCAGTAGCGTTAAAATGAAAAGCCTTCAAAGGCAAAGGAGCTATTTCAATTTGCTCAGCTTGAATAGAAATACTACAACCTGAATCTATCAAAGCTTGTAATACCGCTTTATCTGCTTGAGTAGAAAATACGTCTAATCCTTTGATGACAATACCTCCAGCAATTGCACCTGCAACTAAAAGGAAAGCTGCTCCACTCCAATCTCCCTCAACCGTATATGCCATTTTCTTTGACTCATTAGAAGCTGGCGCGATGTTAAAATGAAAACGCTCATGATTTTCATGTGTAACTGTCCAGCCAAAATGTTGCATCACTTGAAGCGTCAAGTCTATATAAGGTTTGCTTTTTAAATTATCAACGGTAATAGTGGTGTCCTTTGCTCCCGCTGCACCATAAGCCATGAGTAAGCCCGTTAAAAACTGTGAACTCAATGATCCGTCAACCGTAATATTGGCCGGCTGTAATGGACCTTGAATATGCAAGGGCAATTTACCATGATTAGATTGAATAGATACACCTAATTGAGGTAGGATCTGATCAAAAAAATCCATGGGTCTGGTTAACAAACTACCAGTACCATTAATGGTGATGGCCTGCGCACTCAAAGCGGCAATGGGTGTAAACATTCTAATGCCTAAACCACTTTCACCACAATTGATTTCTTTGTTTACTGGGTGAATACCAGTAGAAACAATTTGAATGGTATTAGCATCAATACTATTGACTGCTGCGCCTAATTTTTGAATCACGTCTAAGGCTGCAAGGTCATCATTGCTTTTACCAGGATTGGTAATAGTGGTGATGCCATTGGTCAATAAAGCCGCAGCACAAGCGCGTTGCATACTGCTTTTGCTTGCCGGAGCGTATAAGCTTCCTGTTAAAATAGATGGTTGTATAGTAGCAATCATTTCCTTGATTCTTGGAAATTAAAATTGATTCAAAATGGTTTCAAGCTCTTGAAAAGAAAACGGTTGGATAACGCCTTTTCCAATCTTTTGCAATAACACATAGTTAATGCCCTGAGCTTGTTTCTTCTTATCCATTTGCAATGTTTTGAAAGCTTTTTTCTTGTCAAAATCTGCAAATGTGGGAAGGCCGTATTTGGCCAATAATCCTATCACAGCTTCAGCATCTTTGAACCCACGAATCTGTTGGCTCATGATGGCTGCATAAGTCATACCAATACTAATGGCTTGACCATGACTCAATTCATACATATTCTCAATAGCATGACCAAGGGTATGACCAAAGTTCAACAACTTTCTATCAGCTTGTTCAAATTCGTCTGCCACCACCACTTTGGTTTTAATCAAAGCATTACGTTGAATTAATGCGGCCAATTTAGCAGGTTCCCTTTTAAAAGAGGCCAACGTATTGGCTTGCAATAAAGCAAACATAGCGGCGTCTTTGATACAAGCGTGTTTGATAATTTCAGCAAATCCGTTTTGCCATTCTTCTTTTGGAAGTGTCTTTAAAAAGCTATGGTCATACAATAAAAATTTAGGTTGCCTAATCAGTCCCACCATATTTTTATAGACACCAACATCAATCCCATTTTTACCTCCAATAGAAGCATCTACCATGGCCAGTATAGATGTAGGAACAAAGCCGCAGGCGATGCCTCGCATATACACACCAGCCACATAACCAGTCATATCAGTAACTACACCACCTCCAACACCAATTAGTGTGGTCTTTCTATCAGCACCAAATGCAATAAGCTGGTCAATAATCATATCAACCGTCTGCTGAACCTTATAAGCTTCACCAGGTTTGAGTACAATGGTATTCCAGCCCTTGAATTTTCTTTTGTGTTTGTCAAAAATATGCTCGTCTGTAATCAGAACAGCTTGTTCTTTTGAAACCAGTTTTTCAAGATGAGAAAAATCAGCGTCAAAAAAATAATCCACTTGACTATTGGAAAATGTGTAAGTCTTCTTTCGCATGTTCAAATATTTGCGATGGATATGATTCTATAAAAAAAGCATTGGCAAATCTGAGATAAGTCAAATTAATTGCCAATGCTTTATTTGAAAAACTAGGAGTTCATAATCTTATTCTGATGGTTGATGCTCTCCATGTGCACCGCATCAAAATACTTGGTTACAAATTCTTTGCTCAATCCTTGCTTCTCCCCTTTTGCAAAAGCCCTTTCTAAGATGCTATTCCAACGGTTGGTTTGCAAGATGGTGATATTATTGTCTTTCTTGTATTGACCAATTTTCTCAGCCACTTTCATACGCTGACTTAAAATCTGCATCAATTCATCATCCAAATTGTTGATTTGTTGACGCAATTTTTCTAGTGCTGCATGGTACTCTTCACTAGCTACGTCTTCATTTCTCCAACGTATGCTTCCCACCAATTCACCCAAACGTTCAGGGGTAATTTGTTGTTTAGCATCGCTCCAAGCATTATCTGGATCAATATGACTTTCAATAATCAAACCGTCAAAATCCAAGTCAATAGCAGTTTGTGCCACGTCTTGTAAATTGGTTCTATTACCACAGATATGTGAAGGATCATTGATCATCATTACTTCTGGATAACGGCGTTTCATTTCAATAGCCAAATGCCACATTGGTGCGTTACGGTATTCGGTATTACCATAGGAGCTAAATCCACGATGAATTAAGCCTACATTTTTTATACCTGCTTTTTGAACGCGCTCCATGGCTCCAATCCAGAGTTCTAGATCAGGGTTAATGGGATTCTTAATTAAAACAGGAACGTCAACACCACGCAAAGCGTCAGCTACGTCTTGAACACTAAAAGGATTTACAGTAGTTCTAGCACCAATCCACAATACGTCAACGCCAAAATGCAAAGCGTCTTCTACTTGTTTAGCGGTTGCTACTTCTACAGCAACTGGCAAACCAGATGCTTTTTTAGCAGCTTGCAACCAAGGCAAACCCTTGGTACCAATTCCTTCAAAACTTCCGGGACGGGTTCTAGGTTTCCAGATACCTGCACGCAGGATATCCACTTTGCCTGTTGCGGCTAAACGGGTAGCAGTATTCACCACTTGCTCTTCGGTCTCAGCACTGCAAGGACCGGAAATAATTAGAGGACGTTTTTGCAACAATGCCTCTACTGTAGATACACTTTCAATTGTCTGTTCCATAAAAAAAGAATCGCTTGTTTGCTTGGTATTTAAAATTAACACTCTTCTCTCTTAACGCTTGAAGCTTCACTTTCTTCCTGCACTCTTCATTCTTCTCTCTTCACTCTTCACTTCCTTCCTCCACTCTTCACTCTTCACTCTTCACTCTTCACTCTTCACTTTCTTCTTATTCTCCTCTTCTAGGCCTACGAGAACGATCTCCAGAGAAACCAGCCGGGCCACCACTATCTGCATCGTTCATACGAATACTGCGTCCCTTGTATTTCTTACCATCTAAGGCACGAATCATTTGTTGTGCAGATCCTTTTTCAATTTCAATCCAGCTGTTCATGTCTTTCATGTCTATCTTGCCCAAGACTTCCTTTTTCAAGTCACTCATGTCCAAAACAAACTGCAAGAAACTGGCTTTGAAGAAACCGTCCTTGGTACCAAGGTTCACAAATAAACGGCTATAGCCACTGCCACCACCACCGCGTGCGTATTTGTTTCTTGCATCACCTCTTCCACCATCAATGCCTTGCATGTCTCTTTCTCTTTCTCTGCCTCTACCCATTTCTTGACCACGTGGTTCTCGAACCGATCTATCGCGCTCGCGCACATTCAAATCTTGTGAATTCTCATAGTATTTTAAGAACCTATCAAACTCCATTGCAGCTACACGTTTTAACACGTCTTCCTTGCTCACATCGGCAAATTTCTCTGCCAACATGGGTACATAGGTTTCGTAATCGCCGTGGCTGATATCGGTAGACAATAACTTGTCCATAAAGGAGAAGAATTGTTTTCTACAAACATCTTTACCACTTGGAATATCCATTTTGTGGAACTGAGAATTGTTGATCCGTTCAATCTGTTTGAACTTGTACATTTCTTTTGCATGTACAATAGAAATACAGATCCCCTGCATGCCAGCCCTTCCGGTACGGCCACTACGGTGGGTATAGATTTCTACATCATCGGGCAATTCAAAATTGATGACGTGTGTAATACCCTGTACGTCAATACCACGGGCTGCAACGTCTGTTGCAATCAATAATTGTAAAGTCTTGTCCCTGAACTGACCCATTACTTTATCACGCTGTCCTTGTGTAAGGTCTCCGTGCAATGCATCAATATCATAACCTTCTCTTGTTAAACGCTCAGAAATTTCTTGTGCGTCTAATTTGGTTCTGGTGAAAATGATTCCGTAAATACCTGGATTAAAATCAATGATTCTTTTCAAGGTTTCATAACGGTGTTGCGCGGTAGTTACATAGTACTGATGGTCAATGTTCTTGTTGGCAGTATTCACTTTACCAACAGTCACTTCTTTGGGATCCTTCATGTACTTCTTACTCACCTTTCGGATTTCAGTTGGCATTGTTGCACTAAACAACCAAGTACTTTCACGTGCTGGGGTATTCTTCAAAATGAATTCAATATCATCCTGAAAACCCATGTTTAGCATTTCATCAGCTTCGTCTAAAACCACGTACTTGATTTGCTCAAGGTTGATGGCTTTTCTTTCAATCAAATCAATTAAACGTCCTGGTGTAGCAACTACAATTTGTACGCCTCTTTTCAAATCGCGAATTTGCAATCCAATAGACGCACCACCATACACTGCTACCACCGAAATGCCAGTCATGTATTTTTTAAAGAGTTCAATTTCTTTTACGATTTGCATACACAGTTCCCTTGTTGGACAAACCACCAAGGCCTGAGGATACTTCGCAGCAGCATCAATAATGTGCAGCAATGGTAAACCAAAAGCTGCTGTCTTTCCCGTACCCGTTTGTGCTAAGCCGATAAAATCCTGTGTGCCGCTTAGCAATATGGGTATTGCTTGTTCTTGTATTGCGGTTGGGTTCACATACCCCAACTCATCGGTTGCCTGAATCAATCTCGCATCAATTCCCAACCCTTCAAATGTCATCATGTATTAAAAAATTTGCGGCAAAGGTACTTTTAATAGTGCGCTTTACCTGTTTTTTGTTTGTTAATCCAATAGCAGCGCTTATTTCAGAATTCTTTTGATCCCGTTTGCCTGCTCAATCAATTCCTTTAAATAGTCATAATTCTCCTTTTCCAAACAGGATTTGAATTTGCGCAGCTGCGCGATATGTTCATTGAGTACATCCAGCACATTCTCTTTATTCTGCATAAATATGGGTACCCACATGTCTGGATTACTCTTAGCTAGACGTACTGTGCTCTCAAAACCTCCACTCGCTAGCTCAAAAATGGCGTCTTCGCCCTTTTCTTTTTCTAAAACCGTGTTAGCCAGGGCAAAAGAAGTGATATGTGAAATATGACTCACATAAGCCACGTGCACGTCATGATCCTTGGCATTCATGTATACTCGGTGCATGCCCATGGCCTGATAAGCCGCTTCTACGGTTGCTAAAGCATCTGCATCATTGTCTTCTTTATTACAAATTACTGTGGCTTTATTTCTAAATGCACCCGTTACAGCAGCCTGTGGTCCACTATATTCGGTACCCCACATGGGGTGTGTTGCCACAAATCTGGCCCTTTTAGGGTGGTTAGCAACGCAATTGATCAATCCTTCCTTGGTAGAACCCACATCCATAATCACTTGTTTATCTGTCAGGTCTAGCACATGGGGCAAGATTTTCTCTGCAGCATTAACGGGAATAGCCAATATGACCAAATTGGCAAGCGCCATAGCTTGATCCAAGGGCAGTACTTGATCTACCAAGTTTAAAGCCAATGCTTGTTTTTGGTGCGCTGGATTTTCATCAACCCCAATGACAGTATCCGCAAAACCCTGCTCTTTTAAAGCCAAGGCCATGGACCCTCCTATTAAACCTATACCTACTATTGCAACTTGCATAATTTGTTTTTTCAGATTTGTTTCACTCTTTCAATGGCCTGTTCAAACCTTTCTACAGAACCACATAGACTTACCCTGATATAACCATTCCCTGCCGATCCAAAAATGCCTCCTGGTGTAATAAAAACATTGGCTTCATACAATACTTTATCACTCACAGCAAAACCATCGGCGTAGCCATTTGGAATCTTTGCCCATACAAACATGCCCACCTGGTCTTTGGAATAAGTAGCACCAATTAAGTCTAAAAGTTCAAATACTTTTTCTCTTCTTTGAGCATAAATAGCATTCACACCGTCATACCAGTCCTTACCCAAGCTCAAAGCTTTTGCAGCAGCCAGTTGCAGGGGTAAGAACATGCCACTATCCATATTACTTTTGAATCGTAGAATTTCATCAATCCTTTCTTTGGCAGCACAGAGCATACCTACACGCCATCCCGCCATATTCTGACTCTTGCTCAGAGAATTTAATTCAATCACAATCTCTTTGGCACCTGGAACACTTAATAAACTAAATGGGTGATCATTTAAAATAAAACTATAAGGATTGTCATGGCAAATCAGGATCTGGTGTTTGATGCCAAATGCCACTAATTTTTCCATCAAGTCCTTGCTGGCCAATTGACCAGTGGGCATATGTGGATAATTGACCCATAATAACTTCACACGGCTCAAATCGGTTTGTTCCAATGCTTCAAAATCTGGCTCCCAATTATTTTCAGCTGTTAGTTCATAAGGAACTGGAGTACCTCCAGCCAATTTTACTGCAGAACTATAAGTTGGATAGCCTGGATTGGGTATCAAGGCTTGATCACCTTGATTCAAATAAGTCATACAGATATGCATAATCCCCTCCTTGCTTCCAATCAGGGGCAAGATTTCCGTATCCGGATTCAAATCAACTCCGTACCAAGTTGAATACCAATCTTTGATAGCGCCACGCAAAATGGGAGAACCTTTATAGCTCTGATAAGCATGTACATTGGGCTTGGCCGATTCTTCCTGTAATACTTTGATCACGTCAGGATGCGGCGGCAAATCAGGACTACCAATGCCTAAATTGATAATCTGTTTACCCTGTTTGTTCAACTCATCTATTTCACGCAGCTTCTGTGAAAAATAATATTCTCCAATACCTTCCAGTCTGGTTGATGTGCTAATGGCCATAACTATCCTTTTACAATTTTTCCTGATTGATAAATACCAAAAACCTTGACACTATTGGTCAAACTTTCTATTCCTTCCATGACCTGATCCAATTGAGCGCGTTGTTCAAATTCCAAATCAGCATAAAAGCCATATTTAAAATTGCTACCCGGAATGGGCATGCTTTGTAATTTGCTAAGGTTAATACCCGCATCTGCAATCACAGTTAGCACTTTGGCTAAAATCCCCTTGCTATGATTGGTTTGAAAATAAATAGAAGACTTATTGGCCATAGGAATATCAATGGCTTCTTTTTCTCTTTGCAATACTAGAAAACGCGTGAAATTATTCTTCATGGTTTGGATACTAGGTGCCAACACATCTAACTCAAACAATTCAGCTGCCAGTTTACTAGCAATAGCAGCAGAGTGTTTAGATCTGTGTTGGTGAACCATTTTAGCACTAAGTGCCGTGTCTTCTGTTTCTATTAGTTTCCAATTGTATTGTTCCAAGTATTCCAAACACTGCAATATGGCCATTGGGTGACTATGTACTTCTTTAATATCCTCTAGTTTAACCCCTGGATTAACTAATAAATTTTGGCTAATGCTCAAATACACTTCTGCCACAACTTTTAGTTTGCTTTTCTGCAACAGATTATAATTGGGTAAAATGCTACCAGCAATAGAATTTTCTATAGCCATAATAGCACCACTAGAAGCGTTTTTGTCAGAACCAATTCGGATCAAGTCTCTAAAGGTTGCACAAGGAATTACCTCTACTGACTTACCATAGATATTTCTAGCTGCCACTTGGTGAAAACTTCCCTCATATCCTTGAATGGCAATTCCCTTTCCACATTCAAATACTGGTTTTTCTACTATGCCCTTTTTCTGTTTGTCCATATTCCTTTATTTCTATCCCGCTATCCGGGCAAAAAAAAACCCGGCTATTTGCCGGGATATGATGTTCAAGTTTTTTTATTAAGCTTTAGCAAACACTACCCGGCTACTTGTTTTAAAGTAGAAATAAAAGAAAAAATAAAATCGGGTATTGTTAAACAATGTTTGCATGATGGACCAAATATAATCAAACAATTTATTCCCTCCAACGATTTTGCCAAATTTTTTAGCTAACGAACATTAGCTTGCATTTTTGAGCATTCTTTTTATTAATTAAGAAAGCTGCCCTAAATAGAACAGCTTTCATGCATTCAAAAATTTATTTCAACTATTCAATGTAATATCATTAGTTAACAAAAAGTATTTTTTTGCTGTTGTACTTAACTGCATTACCCTCTAAACTTACTATATGAATGCCTTTGCTATTGCCATTTACAACAATTGGCACTTTATTTAAACCTACAACTGCGTCTACTTGTTTAGATAAAATATTTTGTCCATTTGCATTTGTAATATTAAGTGTTAAAACAGTTGTTTTTGAGCTATAAAAATTACAGGTAAATTGATTACCTGTTAAAGGATTTGGATATACTGTAAGCTCTTTATTCTCAAGACTATTAATATAATTCAAATCAAATTTGGTAAAGCTAACATTGCTAAAGCTATTTGATACTGGAGTATTTTTTCCTGTGCCCACTTCAATTGTAAACACTACTGAAGTAATATCAGCTGCATTTATTTTATCTTTTGAAACAGTAGAAACAAACTTATCAAAACCTACATAATAGTCTTGTTGGCCATTTTCTAATATCAAATCTGCCGAATACTGTTCATTCCAATTTTTTATGGAATTCTTAATCAAAGTAATGTGCAAGTTTTTTCCACCCGCAGCATTAAATTTCAACCCTTTGTAAGCTGTTAAATCAGCTTCAGACCCACCACCTTTCATCAACTTTAAAATAGTTATATAGTCAGAGGTATTTGCCTTTACTGATACATTTCTAAACAATGGATACTCATCAGGAGCATACAACCTTTTGGCATCATTACTAACTTCAAAACTGCTGAGCGTGGTAGTTGCTTTATTATAGTCTACCGACCAAGTTCCATCAGACATATAAACTACGTCTCTAAT
>CALRXZ020000147.1:0-9412 GCA_943372255.1 Chitinophaga pinensis | reverse complement strand
TTTCTAGTTGTAAACCATGACCAGAAAAATGGATAACCACTACATCACTGGGTTGAATGCGTTGAATCAGTCTTCCAAAAGCAGCTTCTAAACCCGTTTTGGTTACTTGAGTATTGACTAATTGTTCAATGTTTTTTTGGGCAAACCCTTGCGTTTTTAAAGCCCTTTGTAAATGCTGAACATCATTCATAGCAGATAGCTGTTCCCATCCACCCGTTTCGGGATAATCAGCCACAGCCACTAAAAAAGCGTGTTTGTTGGATTGATTGGTTTGCGCCAAAACCCAATAGGGTAGTTGCATCAACAATATTCCAAGCAACCATTTTTGTAATGATACAGTCATAGCATCATTTTTGAATTTGATTCAAAATATCATCAATGGCCAATTTGATTAATTGGGACTTATGAAGAATATCTCCATCTTTTATAATCTCAACGCCTGTTTTGGCATTTTTATAAACAACTGAAACTTTCAAACTGAGTTTGTTTCCAGTAACTTCATAACTACCACGAATACTATACGCATCAGCTGATTTGTATTGTTCAACATAACTGAGTTTACTTTCTCTACCCATAGAAGATCTACTCAATAATTCATTGTTAAACTCATCTGTAATTTGAAGATTATCTAGCAATAAATCTCTATCACCGGTATATACCAGAGAACGTGTAAAGAGCTTTTTCTGACTAGGACTAATATTAATGGCGTCTTTTACTTCCTTATCTGCTAATCCCAAATCAAAACTAGCCACACCAATGATTTGTGGCTCCTGTCTGCCTCCAATAGATTTGGCCAGATCTCTTACTTGATCTGAAGCGGAATTAAACCATCTACTAACGTCTAGGTATTTATCATCTTTTAATCCATTACCCAATTTGATGCCCGATAACAAACTATAAGTGAGTAAGCCTTGACCAAATTGACTTGCTTCATAAGCAGGTTGGCCGGAGGCCGATGCCGACAATATAAAAGTGCCCGTCTTGTCTTTTAAATTCTCCAAAGCCCTTACTTGGTCTGCTGGCATATCTCTTTTAGTAATGAGTTCTTGAGCGTTTGTATTTGCCTGTCCACTATTACAAGCGTCTAAGATGAGCACTTGTTTATTGGCTTTAATATTACGCATCCAACCATTGAGTTCATCCGTGCTAATAGCTACTTCTTTTTCAACGCCACTTAATTCTAAGGAAGAAGCTTCGGCCGTTAGCATATAAAAATTCTTTTGTCCGCTGAGTAAAGCTCCATGGCCAGCAAAAAAGATTACTAAAATGTCTTCCGCTTTTGAACTAGCCGCAATTTCTTCCAGCCTTTTTTGAATAGAGGTTTTAAAAGGAGTATTGACATTTCCTTTTTCAGTGGTAAACAAACTAGTGATTACGTGTTGCTTACCATCTGTATTCAGTAGTTTTTTTGCCGATGCTGTTAAGGCCGAACTAAAACCTTCTGCATCAGGAGAGGCAAAATTGAGTTTCAATTTCTCACCCTTGTATTGGTTAATGCCAATAGCTACTACATACATATTGGGTGTTCCTGTAGATTTAGGTTGAACGCCTGTTTCAACTTCTCCACCCCGAGAAGTCATAGAACCATTGGCCACCGTAGCTTTAACAGAAACCGTATTAGAAATACCAGGTACAAAAAATGGCTTTAAATCGCTTTCATTGATACCCAGATAATAGGCACTATTATTCTTAGGTAAAGTACTTGCGGCATATTCACCACGCATTTTACCATTGACAAATAATTGCACCGTACCTACACCTCCATCTTTGGGAAAGATTTGAAATTCATACCTACCATTGTTTAGTCCCATCTGTTGTACAAAGGGGGTTACATTACAAATTTGTATTTCGGAACTTTTCTTGGCAGTAATGGGTTCCTTACTAACCCCCATAATCCGGCTTACCAAGCCAGGCTGCCAACTCAAATCTTTGAATTGATCCAAAGAAACCACCTCCGTACCACAAGTAAAGTATAAAAGCTTTCTGGCTTCAGCCGTACCATCATACCTGTCAAAAGGATCCAAAACCAAATAATCATAACCTTCGCCAATAGGAAAAAATGTATAGAGTAATTGCCCTTGACTATCCCATTTTTTAAAAGTATTATCCTCTGATTGAGAAAGGATAAACCTACCATCCTGACTATATTTTGCTGTATGAACATTATTGGTATGTCCCATTAAAGTGCCCAACAATTTACCCGTATTGGCATCCCAAGATTGAATACTATTGTCATCAAAACACATTAAAAATGTATTATTAGTAGGATGAAAATTAATACTGTTAGGAAAATAACCCAACTGCGGAAGACGCTTAATGATATTGAAATCACCAAGGTTGATGATTAATAGTTCTGTTTGATTGGTCACGTATACCATTTTTGTTCCATCAGGACTTATGGCAATATTATTGGGAAAAAGATCTTTTGCAATCCTTTTATTTTCTAATAGTTTTCCATCGGTAGTGCTCCAATATTGTAATCCCTGTTCTGGTTTATTGACTCCTCCAGTGGAAACTGTGATTACTTTTTGATTGTCATTGGTAAAAAATGCTGCATGAAAAGAAGAATCGCCCATTCCTTTAAACCTACCAATAGATTGCCCTGTATTGGCATTGGCCAATTCCAAATAAGGTTTAAAATTAGGGTCTGTTAATAGTAAATAATTACCATCTGAACTAAAGATGGGATCACCCATGGAACCCAATGGATTTCTGTATCGCTTTTTAAATTCCCATTTTTTTTGATTGGAATTCCAGATCCAAAGCAGTGCTGTACTATCTGAGGATGCTGTAATTACTTTATTGCCATCGGGACTCAAATGGGCATTAAATACAGCATTTTTATGGCCATTTAAAGTAACCATAACCTTGGCAGTATTGGCATCCCAGATCTTGACGGTGCTATCAAAAGAGGCTGTAATAATTCTACTACCATCCTTACTATATTCGGCTGAAGTAATTTCTTTCTTATGACCTACTAACATGGCAATTATTTGGGAAGTAGCACTGTTCCAGATTCTACAATTACCCAATTCGTCCGTAGTGATAATCTTTGTTCCATCAGGGCTAAAATCAGATTGGGTTGGTGCATAGGTTTGTCCATCCAAATCAAGCAATTCTTCTTGGGTAAATAGATCCCAAACCATGGCAACCTTATCAAAACCTGCAGTAACCAATTTTGTCCCACTATTATCAAATCTTGCATTGATGACGCCATAAGGGAGGTCTATTCTTCTAAATAGATTGCCACTTGGAATATCCCAGATATAAACAGATTGTAAATGTGTGGTCACCAGTCTTTTACTATCAAGACTAAATTCGGCCGTTGCCATTTCATCGCTCACAGCACCAAAAGAAACAATTTTATGTCCGTCTTCAGCACTCCATAATCCCAATTCAAACTTATCTGAATAAGTGAAAACATATTTGCCATCAGGACTAAACCTTGCTTCTCTAATATTGCCCTTATTAGTTATTTGAAACAGTTTTTGCCCTTTCATATTCCAAACCATGGCAATTCCATCTTCTGAAGAAGACAATATCTTGTTATTAACTTTATTGTATTCTACATATTCTACTTTGGCCTTATGTCCTTTACAAGTAGCAATTTTATTTCCTGTTGATTTGTCCCAAATGGCAAATTTTTCAGTTTCATCTGTAGCAATAATTAATTTGCCATCAGCATGTTGTGTAATCCAACCAAATTCGGCTTGGGGGTTTTTAATGGTTTGTAAAAGACGTCCATTGGTTGCATCAAAAAAACGCAAAGCACTATCCGAAAAAGGGGCATAAATATATTTACCATCTAGACTAAAACCAGCATCATAAATCTCATCCATTTCATGAGACATTGTAGCAATCAAATTCCCATTATAAGAGTTCCATAGTTTGGCAGTTCCATCTTCAGAAACCGTTAAAATGGTATTGCCATCCGGACTAAATACGCCCATTCCAATCATTCCTTCATGCCCCTTGAGGCTAGCCAGTAAAAGTCCGTTTTGCCCATCCCAAATTTTAACTGTTTTATCCTGTGAAACGGTCAATACCCGTTTCCCATCCTTGCTAAAAACACCGTCTATTATCTCTTGAGTATGCCCAATAGGCAACATTAATTTAGCTGTTTGGGAATAAGTATTTGAAACAATAACCCATGATAGTATAAATAGCAATAGCAATTTGACCATAGCAGCAGGGCTTTCTTTAAATATAGTTTTTTCTTGGGATATACTTTAATAAGCCAATAAAATGTTTTATATTGGATTACAAACCAAAATTAAAACACATGAAAAAAATCGTTTTATTGATGATGGCTTGCTTTTCAACAGCCCTAATGCTAATCAGCTGTGGTTCTGGCGATGAAGCTGCTAAAGCTGCAGATACTACTGCAGTTAAAGTAGACACACCTGCTACTGCACCTGTAGTTGTAGATAGTCCTAAACAAATTACAGATAGTGGAGCTGGCAAACCAATTGTAACGCCTCATTAATAAGGTTACTTAACTTGGAACCCCGATCATGGAAATCATTAATTTTCAGGATCGGGGTTTTTTAATGTCAATTTGCTCTGCTTAATTTTCAGGCCAACCTCTTTAGGTTTATTATGGGAATGGGTTAATTTTTCTAATAACCAACGTTCAACTCGGTGGTGTGTTGGAATTAATAATGCCGCAATACAAACAAAAATCAACAATTCTAAAACCGGGGTATGGTGTGTGAGTTCTGCTACAATGGGATGAAGCAGAAGTGTTAAGTATTCAAAAAACAATAGTAATGATATGATTCCCAATGTCTTAATTAGCTTAGCGGGAACTTTTCTTTTACTCAACAAAAGTGTAATCAGAAAAAATAAAGGAATAAAAATACCCATTAACAAGAGTTGTAATTGCTGAGCCCTTTCTGCTTCTTGTTTTATTTTTTCTTCTTCTAATGTTGCTTGCCTCAATGATTCTTGAAAAGTTTTTTCTTGAAACAGTTTCACTTTTTCCTGACTATTAATGGCTTCACTAATCAGGTTGAATTGTTCTAAGTAATAAAGTGCACTATCATTTTGTTGAATAGATTTATAAAAATCACTTAGAAAGGATGTTTGATCTTTAATTCGGTTGGGGAATTTATCTTTTCCAGCATAAGATGGAATCTGCCAGGCCATGAATAAAGCAGAATCCGATTGACGGGTTTTCAGATATAGTTTGGCCAGATTTAAAGTTGCTTCACAAAACAAGTCATCGTCTTTTACTTGTTTTAATTGTATCCTAGCCAATTGATAGGCTTGTTTTCCTTCTACATAATTGGCTTTTTTGACCAAACAATTACCCAAACCAATATTAGATGCTGCAATTAAATAATTATCATTTTTCTCTTTGGCTTTTTGAAATGCCTTGCTATAATAAGTATAGGCAGAATCATTAAGGTTTAGTCTATCATAAATGTCCCCAAGGTTTTGGTAACTAAAATATTCTAGTTTGGTTATTTTATTAGACTTGATAATACTATCTGATTTTAAATAATATGGTAAGGCATGGGTATAGTCCGCTTGCTGGGTATAGATTATCCCAATATTCATTAGAGAAAAAGCCATGTTATAGGCATTGTTACTTTTTTCAGAAAAAGCCAATTGCTTTAGAAAAATCTCTAGTGCTTTAATATAATCCCCTTGGTTATTATAGGAATTAGCCATGAATTGTAGCGATTTCAAAATCCCATCGGTATACCCAATTTTTTGAGCCAAATCAGCCGCTTCTTTGGCTACTAAAATGCCTTTGGCGGGTTGGGATAAGCTATAAGCATAAGCTATTGAATCCAAGATGATAACCCTATTGGAATCTAATTTGGTCAATTGTAACCTTTGCTGCAAAGAATCTATTTGCCTGTTCTGTGCAAAAACAGACAATTGATTCAATAAGAATCCAAGGAGGAACAGATAAAAAATCCTACATTTCATATGAGAAAAAATCTATTGATGGAATTTAGACCGATAATAAATAGTAAAAAAATATTCCTTGCTTTTATTTTAATCATCCTTTTGGGTTCATCGCTACAAGCGCAAAGTTTTTGGCAGTTTCAATGGAAAATTATCAAATCGGGAAAGTCATCTAATATAGACGGTTTATTGGTGCAAATGGAAGATAATACTGGATTTATCAGGTTATCTTTTCAAGACGAGCAGAAAAATCAGCAAATTGCAGAAATTAACCTGCGATTAGAATTCCTTAAAAATGTCTCTGGTAAAGTTGACAGCAATTATTTGGTTCAAGTTTTGGGCTCTCCAAAATTAGTTTCTGGTACTGCAATGAACATGCTGGATAACCAGTGTTTGTTATTTAAAAATACCGAATCACAAGCGTTAATAGAACCAAGTAAATCTGGCGTTTTGGACCCGGCTGGAAGATTGGTAACAACGCTTCCCATTTCTAGCAAAAAGATTTTGACCGAAAATATGTTGCTAGAACCTGTACTTGCAAAATATTTTTTAAAGGAAGAACCTATTTATAAAAATTATACGGCACCTAAAAGCAGGGGTGGAAGTTTTTTTGTGGGCAAGCCAATCCCCACCATGCACGTGATTATTGTGGCGGATGTAAAAGACCCTAGTATTGGAAAGGGTTGCAAAGTTGACCAGACTAAATTGAGTCAGGTTTATATTACTATTGCGCAAAAACTTAAAGTTAGACTGGATACCATTTTTTTGGTCAATGATACATATGGTAAGGTTACTATTCAGAAAGCCTTGGATAATCTAAAACCAGGCAAAGACGATATGGTCTTGTTTCATTATACTGGTCATGGATTTAATAGGGAAGACTCCTTAGATCCTTATCCAAATATGTTCCTTGTACCTTATGAGCAACGAACTAGTTGGGAAAAAGCCAAGGCCGATGAACAGGAATTAGGTTTGAGAACAAACACTTTAGGTATTCAAGAAATCTATCAATCCATCATTGCAAAAGGAGCTAGGTTAAATATTGTGTTTAGTGATTGCTGTAATACCAATTACAAACTCAAAAACATTCCAGTCAATGATTTATCAGGAACAAGTAGGGGCTTTACCAATCTCTACCCAGATTATTGTAAAAAATTATTCTTAGATGAAAAAGTAAATATATTAGCTACCGCGGTGATAAAAGGAGAACAAGCAGCCAGTCATCCTACAAAGGGATCTTTGTATACAAATTATTACTTACAAATCATTAGCAGTTATTTATCGCCAGCCTATAATGGTGCAATTGAAGAAGTAAACTGGAACGCGGTGATTCAGGGAACTGAAAAAAAGACAAAAGATACCGCACCCTCTATTTACAATACAACCACCAAGTCTCCTTTTAAAATGACTCCATTTTCTAAAATTCAATTAAAAAAAGACTAAGCATTTCTCTTTGTTGATTTTCTAATTTGTAGTTCAGTAGGAATAGAAACATGTTTAAAACTTGTTATGGGGCGTTTGCTTTCTACCAATTCTAATAATAATTCCATGGCTTGTTTACCCATTTCAAATGCAGGTTGTTTTACGGTAGTCAATCCTGGATTAAAGAGTTGTGGGGCACTGAAATTACTGAATCCAGCAAATGCTAGTTCCTCTGGAATTCGAATGGCTTGTTGTTGCAAATAATCAAAGCTGGCTAGGCTTATCAAATCTGATGCAGCAAAAACCGCATCTGGAGGATTTTCTAATGCTAATAAAGATGCTAATTGCGTTTCTACTTCTTTTGTATCTACGCCACCTTGTTCACAGTATCGGATTAAATTGGGATCAAAAGGAATACCTGCCAATTTTAAGGCATTGGCGTAGCCAGCCAATCTAGCTTTAGTAGTAAAGATTTCTTCTGAACTGGTAATATGGGCTATTCGTTTAAAACCTTGGTCTAGTAAGTGTTTGGTCAAATCAAAAGCACCTTGGTGATTATCTGCAATGACTGTATGTGTATCTAATTCATTGGTGATTCTATCAAAAAATACAATGGGCGTTCCAGAATCTTGAATAGACTTAAACTGAGAAAAGTCGGTGGTTTGTGCAGAAATAGAAACCAATAATCCATCAATAGAACGCCAAGTCAATTGATCTAGGTTATTTTTTTCTTTTTCAAAATTCTCCATACTCTGCGTAATGATTACATGATAATCCTTGGCAGAAGCTACAGATTCAATGCCTGTAATCACTTCAGCAAAAAAGACTTTTGATACGGAACTTAGGATTACACCAATACTTCTGGTCTTTTGATTTTTAAGACTTTGAGCCATTAAATTGGGATGATAATTATGCGCTTTGGCATAGGCTTTTACCCTTTTCTTGGTCTCTTCTCCAATTTGATAACTGTCTTTTAAGGCACGTGAAATAGTAGAATGAGACAGTTTGAGTGCCTTGGCAATATCCTTAATGGTAATAGATGCTTTACTCATATAAATTGTTTTCGATAGGCCGATGGAGCCATTCCTTTTATCTGTTTGAATTGTTTACTAAAATGGGCCCAACTATTGTATCCGCTATCATAACAGATCTCCAAAATAGGCTTTTCAGTATCGTTTAACAACTTACAAGCATGTCCAATGCGTAATTCTTGTAAGAAATTAAAATAAGTCTTCTTAATATTCTTCTTAAAAAACCTGCAAAACCCAGGTATACTCATCTCTGCAACAGCAGCAATTTCTGATAAACTAATGGGTTCTAAAAAATGCTTGAAAGAATAAGCAATAATCTTTTCTATAGCAGGATTGGTTCTTTCGTTGGTAGCATTAAAATTACGGCTGAGCACTTTGTATTCTTTTGAAGTTGTCAAATCCAAGATCATTTGCAACAACAATAACATGCGCTGAAAACCTTGTTCCGCAGAAATCTTATCTAAACCAAGTGGAACAGAATTCAATAGTTTTCCTTCTAAAGCAATGGCGTCTTTTTTTTGTAAAAATAACTGCATGCCCTTCCACTCAGGAAATCCATCAAATGCTTCTAATAATAATTCGGGCTTACATTGTAATACTTTGGCAGCGCCTATTTGTTTGGCGTCAGCCTTGCGAAACCAATGTGGTAAGTTACCTGCAATAAAGAAGGTGTCGCCTGGGGCATAAGCACCTACATAATCTCCAATCATGGCTGTACCGGTACCTTCCAAAATGGAGATTAGTTCAAACTCTTCATGGGTATGCCAACTGGTTTCAAATTCGGGAGTTCTATAGGTTCTACACGCAAAAGAATGCTGCGGATCTACATGAACTTTCTGTAAAAGGGTTTGCATAAAACAGCTGTTATCTTATCCTGAAATCAAGCAAATATAACTGAATAGGGTTAAGATAGCATATTTGATGTCAAAAATAGCAGTTGTAAATGGGCAAGGAAAGATGAAATTTTACTTGATTGTAAAAGCCATTACCCATGTTATTATTAGGACTAGATATAGGAACTTCCTCCATTAAAGTGGCCA
>CALRXZ020000146.1:0-9615 GCA_943372255.1 Chitinophaga pinensis | reverse complement strand
TTTACAAGCAGTAGCAAAAAAATTTGCAATAGCATTATAATTATTTTCATGGTTGGTAAACCTCTAGATCCCTATGTCAAAAAGGTATTTTTTTCCTGTATTCGTTTTTCTGATGGTGTTACTAAATGGTTGTGCTAGTACCGTAATTGATGAAGCAGAAGACGTGATTGTAGCAGATACTAGCAATCATGTGAGCAATGTTTCCAAATTTTTGGACGAAAAAAAATGGAATGAACTATTTCCAAATAGGTATCATTTGTCATCATTGGAAGACAGTGTTTTCAAAGGAGTAGCCAAACAGGATTTTTATAGCTATGAAGCTTTTTTAAAAGCGGCAAAACTTTTTCCTTTATTTCTCGGTTTAGGTAATGACAGTATTCAAAAAAGGGAATTGGCTGCTTTTCTTGCCAATATAAGTCATGAAACAAGTGGTGGTTGGGATGATGCGCCAGGTGGTATGTACAAATGGGGCCTGTATTATATTCAGGAGAAAGGATTCCCAAAATCAATAGTTGCTGAATACAGCGATACTTCAAAGAAAAAATGGCCACCAGTAGTTGGAAAATCTTATCATGGAAGGGGGCCTATGCAATTGAGTTGGAATTACAATTATGGTCAGTTTAGTGAGGCATATTTTGGAAATAAACAAGTGTTATTAGACAATCCAGATTTATTGATACAAGACCCTGTGCTTTGTTTTGCTTCAGCCATTTGGTTTTGGGTCAGAGACCAATATCCAAAACCTTCTTGTCACGATATTATGGCGGAACAATGGGAGCCCACAGCACAAGATTTTGCTGCCAACAGAAAAATAGGTTTTGGAGCAGTAGTCAATGTTATTAATGGGGGCTTGGAGTGTGGGGTCAATCATTCTGACAGAACCAAATACCGCTATGGTTTCTATCAATATTTCTGCAACTATTTGCAAATTGACCAAGGACCCAATTCGGAATGTAGTGACCAGAAACCATTTGGGCAATAAAGGCTATTCTGGCTGAAACCCTTATCAGACTAACATTTTTTATTAAAATTTGCAATCAATTTTTTGCAAAGAGCATGTACATTTGCAACCTAAAAAGCATCGGGATTATGAAAATTATGAAGTTTGGTGGAACCAGTGTGGGAAAGCCTGAAAGAATGCACCAAGTATCTCAATTGATCACAAAGGATCAAGAATCCAAAATTGTAGTGTTGAGTGCGTTGAGTGGAACTACCAATGCCTTGGTAGAAATCAGCAATAGCTTAGCCAATTTTGACCGTGTTGTTGCCAAACAAAAGATTGATACCCTAGAAGCGCATTACAGAAATTTTGTGTTGGATTTGGTGCATCAAGAACAGAACCGTGTAAAAGCCAATGCCATTGTTTCAGAGCATTTTGAATTTTTGAATATCATATTGAGAATCTCATTTAGTGAAGCGCTGAACAAAGATATTTTGGCACAGGGTGAATTAATGAGTACCAAACTCTTCTGTGTTTATTTAGAAGAACAGGGTATTGATCATTTACTATTACCTGCTTTGGAATTCATGACCATTGATGCTAATGAAGAACCCAATTTGCCCGTAATCAGAACAAAATTAACGGCTCTCTTGGCGGAACATACTGACAAGAAAATTTTTATCACCCAAGGTTATATTTGCCGTAATGCAAGAGGTGAAGTTGATAACTTAAAAAGGGGGGGTAGTGATTATACAGCATCATTGGTTGCAGCAGCTATTAATGCAACCGTATGCGAAATCTGGACCGATATTGATGGAATGCACAACAATGATCCAAGGATTGTGAGCAAGACCGTTGCTATTGAACAATTGAGCTTTGATGAGGCAGCAGAGTTGGCTTATTTTGGTGCTAAAATTTTGCACCCAACTTGTATCTGGCCTGCACAACAGGAAAATGTTCCTGTAAAACTGTTGAATACCATGCAGCCAGAAGCAGCTGGAACCGTGATTACTAAAGAGGCGGGAAGTGTAGGCGTAAAAGCAGTAGCAGCAAAAGATGGAATTATTGCTATCAAAATCAAGAGCAGTAGAATGTTATTGGCTTATGGATTCTTGCGTAAAGTGTTTGAAGTGTTTGAAAAGTATAAGACTTCTATTGATATGATCACCACTTCTGAAGTGGCTGTTTCAGTGACCATTGATTCAGACATCGCATTAGCGGAAATAATTAAGGAATTAGAACCATTTGGACATGTTGAAGTAGAAAAACAACAATCTATAGTTTCCATTGTGGGTAATGAAATTGCTAAAACTGACGATGTTTTAATGAAGCTATTTGACGCTATTCGTGAAGTGCCAGTTACCATGGTTAGCTATGGTGGTAGTCCTCATAATATTTCACTATTGGTTCCAAATGAATACAGAACCAAGACGCTGCAATTATTGAATAGCGGACTTTTTGGACTTTAGGAAGAAGAAGAAGTGAAGAGATAAAAGATAAGAGTGAAGAGAGGGGAAGAAAGTGAAGAGTGAAGAACGAAGAGTGAAGAATGAAGTGAGATTTTTCTGGAATTGATACATGAACCCTTGGCAATGCCAAGGGTTTTTCTTTTTGAATAAAGATTGTCAATTACTAGAACCTAGGCGCAGCCTAGGTCACTCGCATTTTGAAATCAAAGTCCATTCTTCACTCTTCACTTTTATCTCTTCACTAATTAATTATCTAGTCAAATCATGACAAAAAAAATCCTCCGAGATGTCGGAGGATTTTTTAAGAGAATCTATTTTCTAGATAATTAATAACGCGTCTCCATAACTGAAGAAACGATATTTATCCTTGATGGCTTTTTTGTAAGCTTCAATAGCTAGGTCATAACCGGCAAATGCACAAGTCATAATTAACAAGCTAGTTTTTGGTAGGTGAAAATTGGTAACCAAACTATCAGCCACGTTAAAATGATATGGTGGGTGAATAAAGTGGTTGGTCCAGCCTTCGCTTGGTTTGAGCAATTTTTGAGCGGTAAAGCTACTTTCCATAGCGCGCATGGTGGTAGTTCCAATGGAACAGATACGTTTGCCAGATTCCTTGGCCTTGTTCACAATTTTACAAGCTTCTTCAGTAATCTGATAGTATTCAGCATCCATTTTGTGTTTGCTCAAATCTTCTACTTCAATAGGGCGAAAAGTACCCAAACCTGTATGTAAGGTTACTTCTGCAAAACGGATACCCAAAATCTCACAACGCTTGATCAATTCTTTGCTAAAGTGCAAACCTGCAGTGGGAGCAGCTACAGCACCTTCGTGTTTTGCATAAACGGTCTGGTATCTTTCTTTGTCTTCCTCATCTGGCTTGCGCTTGATGTATTTAGGCAAAGGCGTTTCTCCTAAGAATTCCAACATTTTTTTGAAGCTCTCATCATCATCGTCCCACAAAAAGCGAATGGTTCTACCACGGCTAGTGGTATTGTCAATCACTTCTGCTACCAGTTCTTCATTGTCTCCAAAATACAATTTGTTCCCTACACGAATCTTTCTTGCGGGATCAACAATTACGTCCCATAAACGATTGGGTTTATTGAGCTCGCGTAATAGGAATACTTCAATTTTTGCACCTGTTTTTTCCTTGCGTCCATACATTCTAGCAGGGAATACTTTGGTGTTATTTACTACAAACACGTCTTTGTCATCATAGTATTCTAGGATGTCGCGAAAATGCCTGTTCTCCATATGGCCGGTTTTGCGGTCAACAACCATCAAACGGCTATCCTCCCTTTTCTTGGTAGGATTCTGAGCAATCAGGTTCAGGGGAAGGTCAAACTTAAATTGGGATAATTTCATGTGTCTCTTAAAATTTTAATAGCCACATTCAGGTTGCTGCCGCCTTACAGGGCAGCTCGCTTCATGTTACGGCATGAATTTTGGAAGTTGGCAAAGTTAAGGAACCTTGGCTAGAATGCCAATTTAAGCCTATAAATACCGTTAAAACTGTTAATATAATGGGTAATTTTTACACGTATATTAGTTTTATTGGAGGCCTTTCACCTAAATTTGCACTTACGATTGTTAGTTTGAAAGAAGCATTTGAAAATCAGATATTGTATGATGAGAAAATCTTGGTGGAAAGTATTAACTGTCTTGCTTCTTTTATATACCTGTACCTATGGTTTTTATGTGAAAGTTCCTAGATTGGACGATAGGATGCAGGAATCTATCCGCAATTTCTTTTTTCATGTTCCCATGTGGTTTGGCATGATGATTTTATTATTTGTCTCTGTGTATTATGCCGTTAGGTTCTTGCGAGAACCCAAACCCATTTACGACTACTATTCTTCTGCCTTTGCCACTACAGGTACTATTTTCTCTTTATTAGGAATCAGTACTGGGGCAATTTGGGCCAACTACCAATGGGGTAGCCCTTGGAGTGGAGATCCCAAACAGAATGGTGCAGCTATAGCTATCTTAATTTATTTGGCCTATTTTGTTTTAAGAGGCAGTATGCAAGACGATGAAAAGAAAATGCGTATTGGGGCGGTTTACAACATTTTTGCATTTTTCATGTTATTCCCAACACTTTGGGTATTACCAAGGCTCACAGAATCTTTGCACCCAGGTGGTCAAGGTAGTGAGGGGAACCCAGGTCTAAATGGGAAAGACATGGATATGAATATGCGTACGGTGTTCTATCCAGCAGTGATTGGTTGGACCTTTTTAGGTGTATGGATTTCAACCCTCAAGGTCAGGTATCAAGTTTTGAACGAAAAACAATTGAACAATGAATCAAATTAAAAGAATAGTAATTGCCCTCTTATTAGGTTTTATGCATTTGGCAGCTTTTGCTCAAGACGCAAGTACCAGTGAAGTATCAAATGACCTGATGCGGAGTAATGGTAAAATCTTTTTAGTGATGACCATTGTAGTAGTTTTAATAGTTGGTCTATTACTCTACCTCATTAGCATTGATAGGAAAATCTCCAAATTGGAAAAGAAATAAACCTTTAACTCACTCAAAAAGGTTTCTTACTCAAGTCAAAATAAACAATCATGACTAGTCAACAACCCTACAGCTTCTTTCAAAGTGTGGAAAGAAGTTTTGACAAAGCAGCAAAATTTACCAAATGGGATAAGGGTCTGCTAGAACAGATCAAAGCTTGCAATAGTATCTATAGCATGCGTTTTCCCGTGAAAATGGACAATGGCGAAATTGAAGTTATTGAAGCCTATCGCGTTCAGCACTCTCAACACAAAACCCCTTGTAAAGGTGGTATTCGTTTTAGCATGGCAGTAAACGAAGACGAAGTAATGGCTTTGGCTTCCTTGATGACCTACAAATGTGCCATTGTAAATGTGCCATTTGGTGGTGCAAAAGGTGGTATTAAAATTAGCCCACGCAGTCATAGTGCTTATGAACTTGAAAAAATTACCCGTAGGTATACTGCTGAGTTAGTAAAAAAGAATTTCATTGGACCTGGTATTGATGTTCCCGCTCCTGATTATGGAACCGGTGAAAGAGAAATGGCTTGGATTGTAGATACTTATCAGTCTTTAAGACCAGGTGATATTGATAGTGCTGGTTGTGTTACTGGTAAACCTATTACCCAAGGTGGTGTTAGGGGTAGAAAAGAAGCCACTGGTTTAGGTGTATTCTATGGTATTCGTGAAGTATGTAATATGCCTGAAATCATGTCCAAATTGGGTATGACTATTGGGGTTGAAGGCAAAAAGGTAGTGGTTCAAGGTTTGGGTAATGTGGGATATCATTCTGCTAAATTTTTCCGTGAGCATGGAGCTATTGTAGTTTCTATTGCTGAATACGAAGGTGCTATTTATAAGGAAGATGGTATTAACGAGGAAGAATTGTTCCAGCATCGTAAAGCAACGGGTAGTATTTTGAATTTTCCAGGAGCCACCAATTTGGCTAAAAATACAGACGCATTGGAATTGGAATGTGATATCCTAATTCCTGCAGCATTGGAAAACGTAATTGACGGAAATAATGCACCAAGGGTAAAAGCCAAGATGATTGGTGAAGCCGCTAATGGTCCTTTAACACCTGAAGCTGATGATATTTTTGTATCAAGAGGCATCTTGGTGGTACCAGATATGTATTTGAACGCAGGAGGGGTTACAGTATCTTATTTTGAGTGGTTGAAGAACCTGAGTCACGTTAGATATGGTAGAATGGAAAAGCGTTTTACTGAAAATATGAACGCGCATATCTTGGGTCAGATTGAAGGATTAACAGGAAAAACCGTTAGTGAAAAAGAGCGTGACTTTATCATGCATGGTGCGGAAGAAGTAGATTTGGTTCATAGTGGTTTGGAAGAAACCATGATCAATGCAACGCGTGAAATCATGGAAATCTGGTTGTCCAATCCTGAAATTCCTGATATGCGAACTGCAGCTTATGTAAGTGCCATTAACAAAGTAGCCATCAGTTATACGGAGTTGGGTATTTTCCCTTAATATTATCCATCAACATTAGCTCAGCATTAAATCAAATTGATTTTTTGGCTGATTAATTAAGTTGACAATTTAATACAAGTCCCGGTTGCCAAAGGTAGCCGGGATTTTTGTTGAAATAGGGTTAGTAATAAATGGGTAATTTCTCTAGTACTTGAATGCCTTTTTCATTGATTTCAAACCCATAAGTTGTATTCCCATTAGTTACCATCACATAGGGAACTTGAATGCCGGTATTGTAATGTAAAACCTGTTTTAACACAGCTTCATTAATGGGCACATTCATTTCCTTGCATTCTACCATTAGCCATGGAGTGGCTGATTTGTATACTAAAATGTCAAATCGTTTTCTGAGTTCTCCAATTTTAATTTCTTTTTCTACTGCAATTAAGGAGGCTGGAATATTCATGACTTGCAAAAAATACTGTAGTGTATTTTGTCTGACCCATTCTTCGGGACTAAGCCTGACCCACTGTTTTCGGATCTCGTCAAAAATCCATTCTTTACCCTCCTTTTCTCGGATTTTAAATGGGTGTAAAGGGTATGGAATTTGAATCATGTAATGGAATTGAACGGTAGATTTTGTATTTTAGACGATTGATTCCTTCAAAGATACTGTGAAGCAGGAATCAAATAACATTGAAACTTGAAATAGAAACAATATGAAAACCAAAGAAGAAATTGTCAATAACTGGTTGCCAAGGTATACCGGCGAAGTCTTGGAAAATTTTGGAAAATATGTGCTTTTGACAAATTTTAGCAATTATGTACACATGTTTGCCAAATGGAATAATGTACCTGTGGTAGGTCTTGACAGACCCATGCAATGCGCAACAGCAGATGGCATTACCATTATCAATTTTGGAATGGGTAGTCCTGGAGCTGCAACGGTTATGGACCTCCTAACAGCCATCAATCCAGAAGCTGTGTTATTCTTAGGCAAATGTGGGGGATTGAAAAAACGCAATAAAATTGGGGACTTGATTTTGCCCATTGCGGCCATTAGGGGAGAGGGTACATCTAATGACTATTTCCCACCAGAAGTACCGGCAATGCCTGCATTTGCTTTGCAGAAAGCCATTTCAACTACTATTCGAGATAACCAAGTTGACTACTGGACAGGTACTGTTTACACTACCAATAGAAGGGTTTGGGAGCATGATGAAATCTTTAAAGAATATCTGACAAGGGTAAGAGCATATGCCATTGATATGGAAACCGCTACCATATTCACTGTTGGATTTTATAATAAAATTCCAACAGGGGCTTTGTTATTGGTGAGTGATCAGCCCATGATTCCAGATGGTGTAAAAACTGAAGCAAGTGATAAATTAGTCACTGCAGAGTATGTAGAAAAACACTTGAAAATTGGGATTGATTCCTTGAAACAATTGATCAATAAAGGGCAAACGGTAAGGCACTTGCGTTTTTAATCAATCCTTCCAAAGAAAGGGAAAAAGAATAATAGCTAGGGCGATGACTAATATGTCTAAGCCCACCAGCATCAACACCATTTGCCATAGTCCAGCTTGAATCACCGCTGAAAAAGCCGCGGTTGAAATTTTCATCAGAATGAGTAGCTGAGGAATGATAATGGGGAAACCCATAATGGCCATCAGCGCAGCCTGTTGTTGCGCCTTAGCTGCAATGGCAGCAAGAAAAGTAAATACCAAGCTCAGGCTGATGCCGCCCAAACAAGTAATCCCCAGAAAACGCCAGCCATATTCAATAGGGTTGCCCAATAAGACAGTGAATATGGCCAAACTCAAGCAACTCATCACCAGCATTAATATGGCATTGAAAATGAGTTTAGACAAAACAAAATCTCTAGCTCCTGCAATGGAATAAAAGTAGAGCATCTTGCCCCGGCTTTCTGCTAAAAAGCTTTTAGCTACTGCATTAACGCAAACAAATAATTGAATTACCCAGAACAAACCATTCCAAACCCTGTCTTCAGGCTGCCCCATAGACAAATAGACAACAAAAATAGTAGAAGCCACGTAGAGGAATATGCCATACAGGGTATACTGTTGGCGGGTTTCCAGTAACAGGTCTTTACGGATTAGTGCTAAAATGGGGTGTTGCTTATTCATGGGCGCATTTGCGGCATCTAGGTTCATAAACATCTTTTTCTCCCAAAAGCACTTGGGGACCCTCTGCCTTAAGGCGATAAGAGATATTGGCAATATTGCCACATCTTACACAGATAGCGTGAAGTTTGGTAATATAATCGGCCACAGCCAGTAGGTTAGGCATTTGACCAAATGGATTTCCTTTATAGTCCATATCAAGTCCAGCTACTATTACCCTAGTGCCTCTTTGAGCCAAGGTCTCACATACATGCATGATTTGGTCATCAAAAAACTGCGCTTCGTCAATACCAATTACATCAACTCCATCGGCCATCAGCAAAATAGTTTGGGAATTATCAATTGGGGTAGATTGAATGGTATTACTGTCATGACTTACCACTTTGGTTTCGTCATAACGAACATCAATAGCAGGTTTAAAAATCTCTACTTTTAAATTGGCAATTCTAGCCCTTTTTAATCTACGGATCAATTCCTCTGTTTTGCCACTGAACATGCTGCCACAAATCACTTCAATCCATCCCCTCCGTTCACCGGATATATTTGGTTCTATGAACATTTGTATAATAAATTAAGTAAAAAGTCGTTTGAAGAATAGCACATCCCGGCTTTCAACACCTCAAATGTATTACATACAATGGAAAGAGTGGGTACACTGATAGATAAACTGAAAGAACAATTTGTTCAGGAAGCAGGAGCAGACAATATGTTGTTGACTGTTCAGATGCTTTTTTCAGAATTACAAGAGAGCGCTACCAATACCCAAGGTAGGGGCGCAGTATCTGTAATGATGCCAGGTTCTAGAATCTCGGCTAAAGAAGCAACGCCAACCTCCAAACCCAAGAATAACCTCAAAAAAGCAGAATTGAGTGGTTGGTTGTTTCAAATGGAATTAGACATTCCTGATCCTTTGGAACAGACTGTAGTTAACATGGAATTGGAGCCAGCAAAGGAAGAGCACATTGTGGAGGATCCAATTCTTCAAACCCAAGACTTACTGGATCTGAATATTACAGAAGTTTGTATAGTGGAAGAGCCCTTAGCAGAACAGGCCCTGGTGAAAGAAATGTATGAGCTCAATGACCTACATGCAGACCAAGGGCTGGCTTTGAATGAACAGCTTAAA
>CALRXZ020000145.1:0-9645 GCA_943372255.1 Chitinophaga pinensis | reverse complement strand
TGTAAGCGCTTAAACCAATTCTCTGCTTTATAAGGGTTTGAACGTTTACAAAGATGGACTATTAAAATAGTAATAAAAAAGGCAATAAACATACCAATCAGTGGAGCCAAGAAAATAAATAAGAAAGTGGGTACTACTTTAGCATAGTTAATCACATCAACTCCTCCATCACTAAAGCCACCTGCATTGGCCAAAGCTGCACCAATAAAGCCACCCATTAAAGTATGAGATGAACTAGAAGGAATCCCAAACCACCAGGTGATTAAGTTCCAAATAATGGCTGCAGATATACCTGCTAACAATACTTCTAAAGTGATAAATTCTGCATGAACCCATTTAGCAACGGTATTACCAATTCCAAATTCTTTAAACACATATTTAGAAATAAAGAATGCAGCAAAGTTGAACATGGCAGCCCATAATACAGCTTGAAAAGGGGTCAAAACCTTTGTTGAAACTATGGTAGCAATACTATTAGCAGCATCATGAAATCCATTGATATAATCAAAGATGAAAGCTAGTACAATGATGACAACAAGCATTGTGAACATAAGCGGGTGTTTTGGTATTCAAGCGATTCCGAAGTCCGGATTATGCGTATTTGATGATGATGGATTCTATCACGTTGGCTGCATCTTCACATTTGTCTGTTGCAATTTCCATTACTTGATAAATCTCCCTTTTCTTGATCACTTCTTTGAAATCATTTTCTTGTTGGAACAAGATTTCAATACTCATATCAAACACATCGTCTGCTTGGTTTTCAATGCTATTCACCTTTACCATGGCTTCAGTCATTGCACGTAAGTTCTTCATATCACGTAAGCCAAATACTGCTTTCTTAATTTCAATGGTTCCCTGTAAAATCAAGTCTGCCATTTTCTGAATACCAGTATCATTTGGATTTACGTTGTAAAAGTTGATCTTCTTAGAACAAGCATAAATATAGTCTGCAATATCATCCAAGGCTGTTGCCAAGTAGTGAATGTCTTCACGGTCAAATGGAGTAATAAAATTTCTTCCTAATTCAGTAAAAATTCTATGTGTATTGTCATCATTCTTATGCTCTAAATCTTCAATCTGAGCAAGAAATGCCACACGTTTATTAGCGTCCGGTTCACTTACTAATTCTTTGAGTTTGATACCCATTTCGTGAACCTTTTCAGCCACGTCTTCAAACAATTCATAAAACACTTTGTTTTTTGGCATGAAGAGCTTACCGATAGAGTTGATACCCATATAATTAGAATTTGTGCAAAACTACTGTTAAGCGTATTGCGGTACTTGGTTATGATTTAATTAACATTTTGATAATATTAGAAAATATTTCAATTCAATATCATCATTTGCAATCTAAATTTAATCTTTCTTGGCTTCTAAAGTGAAACCAATAGTGGTTCCCACTTCTAATTTACTCCTCACGTGCATGGTTTCCCCATGAGCTTCCACAATATGTTTGCAAATAGCCAATCCTAATCCAGTTCCCCCTACATCCCTGCTTCTGCCCCTATCTGTTCGGTAAAACCGCTCAAAAATCCTAGGCAAGTGCTCTTCTCCAATACCAATTCCGTCATCACTGAACTCAATTAATACGTGCCTGCCGTCAGTTTGATAGATACTGGCAACAATAGTTCCGTCTTGTTTGCCGTATTTGGTAGCATTTTCAAGTAAATTATTAATAACCTGTCTAATCTTTTCTTTGTCTGCAAAAACCACAACTGGGGCTTCACAACCTTTTTTGATGCTGGTTTTGATGTTTTTTGCGGCAGTTTTAATAGAAAGGGTATCGTAGATTTCTTTAATTAGGTCTTGGATCACAAACTGCACTTTAGAAAGGGGTTGTTCTCCACTTTCTAATCGGGTAATTTCATCAAGGTCCTCCGCCAAATTAACCATGCGATCAACGTTTTTGGCGGCGTTTTCTAAAAATCGCTTACTCAAATCAGGGTTTTCCATGGCTCCTCCCAATAAACTATCTACATAGCCTTGAATAGCAAAAATGGGAGTTTTGAACTCATGTGATAGGTTTTGCAAAAATTCTTTGCGATAAGCTTCATTGGTTTTCAATAATTCAATCTCAGCACTGCGTTGTTCAGCCCATTTTTCCACGTCTTGCCTTACTTCATCAATGCTTTTCTGTGGAAGAATGTATTTATAGTAAGTTTCTTCTCTTTTATTGGCTTTGGTCTGATAAATGAATTTATAAATCAGTTTGATTTTGCGATAAATAAACCACTCAAGCACAAATTGAAACAGCAGATAAGTACCTAAAAAGCAAATGAGCAGTGCCCAAATTAACACCCACCAACTACCTGTGGTAAACCAAAACCCAAAGGCCACTGGCAATGCAACGGCCATTGCAGTTAAGGCTGATAATTGCTTTGGACTAAGATTTTTTGGGTTCAATGTTTGGGATTCAAATGGAAAGTTACTGGATTCTTAAGTGCTACCTGTTTAATCAGACGTCAAACTTATACCCAACCCCTTTTACTGTTGTAATACAATCCACTCCCATTTTTTGGCGTATTTTACGAATATGTACGTCAATGGTTCGGTCGCCCACAATCACGTCGTTACCCCAAACCTGGGATAAAATTTCATTTCTTAGGAAAACCCTACCTGGCTTTGCAGCCAATAAATACAGTAGTTCAAATTCTTTTTTAGCAAGTACTACATCTATGCCGTCAATGGTTACCATGAATTTTACAGGGTCAATGGTAATATTACCCAATACCAATGAACTGTCTTCGTTTACTTTGGTTTGTAGTCTTCTGAATAGTGCATTCACCCTACTTGTCAATACTTTAGGACTGATTGGTTTGTTTACATAGTCATCTGCTCCAAACTCCAAACCCTTAATTTGAGAAGCCTCATCACTGAGTGCAGTCAGGAAAATAATAAGTGTTGTTTGAAATTGGGATTGGGTGCGCAAAATTTGGCAAACTTCCATTCCTGTTTTTTTAGGCATCATCACATCTAAGATGATCAGGTCTGGATTGAGTTGCTTTGCTTTTTCTATGGCTTCGTTGCCGTCTTTGGCGGTATGTATTTCATAGCCTTCTTTGCCCAAATTATAACTGATGATTTCTAGGATATCTGGTTCATCATCTGCAATCAAAATACGCATTGGTCTGCCTTCCATGTTAACGCTATGTTTACACAAATTTAATTTTAATGATTGGCAATCTGTGCATTTATGCTTATTATGTTATTGTTAACAGTAAAATGCCGCTTTTGACCTTTTTGCCGGGTTTGGTAGTATTTTTGAAAGGATAATGAAAACAGTCAAGACGCTTTTACTATTATTGATCTTGCCCCTCCTGCTATCAGCTCAGGATGAATTGGCCATGCCTGTGATTCCCGCCATGCGGCAATTGCACCATGAATACATTATCAGTTCCATTCAGAAAATCAACCAACTACCAGCTGTTAAAGACAGTGGGTATGCTAAAAAGATCATTTGGGTAGACGAAACCATTACAGGTATTAGAACCAGTATAGAAAGAAACCAGCAGCTAGACAATAATGCCAAATATCGTTGGTTGAGAAGTGTAAATGAACTGCTCCTTGGTTATTTACAAGCGCAACAATCTGGCCAAATTAGTTTTAATGAATTGGAGCCCTTGATCAAAGCCTATCAGCAGGCCATGAAATTGGAATTGTCAGATCAATCTATTTATCCTGTTATTGAAAACAATAATTTGGTCATTGGGAATATATTGGTAGATAATTTTTGTTTGAAAACCAATAAAGGAATTCCTGCTGCTAAAGACTTACTGGTTTGGAAATATTGTCAAATCTATCCTAATCAGATTTTGAATATCTTGTCTAAACAACCACAAAATATTTTTGCCGATACCCTAATTGTTCAAGCAGCTTTTCAGGACCCCGAAAAGCTCTACAATTTTGCGGCAGCACCAAATGCATTGGGCCAGAAAATTCAATCAGTTAATCATAGTTTGGTAAAAATTATTGGTCAATTGTCTTTGACCAAAACAGGTAGAATGTATTTTCCTTTTTTGGACCAATTGTACCATGGAAAATACAGCTTAGAAGACATAACGCCTTTGTTGACAGATGACTCTGCGGGTAAGTATTATAAGCTTTTAGTGGATACAAGAATTGAATATGCGGGTAGAATGCAAAAAGGGGATACGCCCATGTTGGAAAAAGTGCTAACCGCAAAATTGCGATCCAAAGCTATAGAGTTGTATATCAATGAAATCAATGCTTTGCACGAGCTGCGCGATTTAAAAATCAGGTTCAAAGTATTGGATAACTTAACTGCTACGGAACTATATTATGTAGCTGTGTTGGGAGAGGCGGAAATGTATACTTCTAGTTTTGTTAGTGGGGTTTATCCAAAAATATTTCAAAAAATGTTGGAGCCCAATGCAGATAGTTTGCTATCTATGGTCAACAATGATTTTTTCAAAAAATTTATTCGGGTTTCAGCTGCCTATAATACTTTAGATGATTTTCTACGTAGAATGGATTCTGCATCTGCCAAAAAAAGAATGGAAAGTTTTGTAGATGGTTTAGAAAAAACGACAAGCTTGGAAGACGCTGTAGATGTGGCCGATTCTTATTCTAGTATTTACCAAGCGCCATTAAGACAATTGATTGTAGAGCGGGTGCAAATGAACCGATTGAAAAATATGCAAGCCCATAACGCCAAGGGGGAACGCATTTATAGGGTCTTAGACCTTTTGTTTCAATCCTTAGATAGTAGTTGTCATGTAGACCTCACTAATGAGTTGGGTATAGATCCTGTGTATGAAATGTCTAATCTACGTTTACAAGACAGTTCAGGTAGAATTGTGGTGCAACAATTTTTTTATGGAGACAAAGACGGTACAAATGTTTTTTTGGCTTTTCTAGCGGGGTTTAACAATGGTAAATGGCGAATCATTCAAAAACCTGAATGGGTTGAAATAGTGGCCAAAACCGGCGTTCCCATTACTATCTATGCCAACAAACCCTTAAATGAAAAATTAGACCTTGACGCCAAAGCGCAGGCCAATCTTAGTATCTATTTAGCAGATAAAGGTTTAGACCCCTCCATTGTTATTCATCGTGGTCATAGTTACCACCTGCGCTCCACTATTGAACAATTGGCGGCATCTGCCAAGTTGGTCATATTAGGTGGATGTGGTGGATATCAAAACCTAAATGATGTTTTACAAATTTGCCCTACGGCCCAAATTATCTCAACCAAGCAAGTAGGAACAGGTGTCATTAATAAGGGACTCATCAATGAAATCAGTGAAACACTAAGGGCAGGACAAAACCTTAACTGGCCCAGTCTTTGGAACAATATGGCCAAACGATTGGGTCTTAAATACAAGGAAACATTTGATGACTATGTACCCCCACATAAAAATTTGGGAGCCATTTTCATCACTGCGTTTAACAAACCTGAAAAGGCTGCACAAAAACTTTAATCGTCTTCCCAGTCTTCATCAGCTTCGTCTTCATCAAACATCAACTCATAAGCCAAAGCTTCTTCGTCAGATAGTTCTTCTAAGATTTCTGCAATAGGATCGGTTTTCTTGCGCCAATAAGTGATTTCTTCACCTGCATCATGCAGAATAGAAAAAATAGCCAAACTGGTTTCCATCATGGGTTGCACCAAAATGAGTTCCTCGCCTTGATTTTCTGTAATCAGGTAATATCGGCCAACGGCCAAATCTGCGTAAGTAGACATACTGTCAATTTTCTTAAAGTTCGGTTTATTTGCTTGAAAACCCATTTTTCTGAAAGGAGAATCCATGAATTAAGTCAAAAAGGGGTTGAATGCCTTTTCGTGTCCAATGCTGGTAGGGCGGCCATGACCCGGATGCACAATCACGGCATCGGGTAGGGTAAATAGTTCTTCCCGAATACTATGCAACAGGGTTTCATGGCTTCCCATGGGTAGGTCTGTACGGCCAATACTTTGGTAAAACAACACATCGCCCCCAATGATAAAGCCCTGTTTCTCACAATAAAAACAGATACTTCCAGGGGAATGTCCAGGAGTAAACAGAATATTCAGCTCGTCCTGGTCTAAAAAAACCTTGTATCCTGGATGTAAAAAATGCAGTGGGCCGCTATAATTGGTAAAGGGCATGCCCCAAGTTTCGCCTGATTTTGGAGCAAAAGCCAGCACTTTTTCTTCATTAGGATGAATGTATAGCTCTAATCCATAGGTTTTATGCACCCAGTCATTCCCAAATACATGGTCCAAATGGCAATGGGTATTGAGCAACTGAACAGGGGTTAGTCCCGTATCTTTTAAAAAGTTTTTTAACGTTTCTTGCTCAGCACTAAAATAACATCCCGGGTCTATTATCAGGGCATTACCCGCATCATTGTAGAGCACATAGGTGTTTTCTTGGATAGGACTGAATGTGAAAACTTTAACATGGAGCATATGGGTAATTTTAGACCGCTTTTAATGGTAAATGACTAATTTTAAAATACTAAAGTTCGGATATGCAACGCAATCGCATGAATAAATGGGTCTTTTTCCTATGCTTTCTTTTTCCCCTCCTTTCTCAGGCACAGGTGAATACCGTGATGTTTGGAAAAAATAGGGTGCAACACAAGAAATTTGTTTGGAAGTTCTATCAGTCTCCCAATTTCAATACCTATACTACCCAAAACGGCGTAGAACTGGGCAAATTTGTAGCCCAGGTAGCTGAGGAAGAATTACTTTCTCTTGAAAACTTTACCGAGTATAGCTTGCAACGCAGGGCCAATATTTTGGTATATAATAATTATAACGATTATAAAAGTAGTAACGTGGGTTTGGGTATGGACTGGCAGAATTCTGGCGGATCTACCAAATTGGTGAATAACAAAATCATAGTCTATTTTGATGGTAATCACAATCACTTAAAAAGAAGTGTGCGAGAGGGAATTGCCAAAGTGCTAACGGATAACCTACTTTTTGGTGACGATATTGGAGAATTTGCCAGCAACCAAGCTTTGCTAGACTTACCCAAATGGTTGGTAGACGGATATGTGGCATATGCTGCTGAACCTTGGAGTACAGAATTGGATGACGAACTCAAAAGCGCAATTTTAAGTGGTAGATACAATTCCTTCTATCAGTTTGCTTTTGAAAAGCCATTATTAGCAGGTCATGCTTTCTGGTATTATTTTGGCAACAAGTATCGCAAAGAGAATATCACATACATGCTCTACTTGGCTAGGATTTACAAAAACCTAAATAGTGCGGCTTTGCGAATTTGTAAAATCAAATTCAAAGACGTGTTATCTGAGTTTATGCAAGCAGAACAAGACAGATATGCCAAAGACATTAGAGCAAGAAGAAATGCGGTTAAGGGTTCTCTGAATATTTCTGAAGACGTGAGTAAAAATGATTATTTCCGTTTTCAAGCAAATCCAACTCCAAGAAGCAATAATTACGCAGTAGTTGAATTTAAAAAAGGCGTTTATAGCGTTAAGTATTTTGAGAATTTCTATAAACAAAAAACCTTGTTGCAATTGGGTGTGCGCACCAATATGGGTGATATTAATCCCAATTATCCCATTCTTGCTTGGGACGTTAAAGGAACCCGTTTATTGGTTATGTATTGGGAAGATGGTAAGACCAAAATGTTTGTCTATGACATTATTGCCAAGTACAAGCGCTACAAACAAACCATTGATGGATTTGACCAGATTTTGGACGCTAGTTTTATGCTCAATGCCAATCAGTTGGTCATGAGTGCAGTGAAAAATGGACATTCAGACATTTTTACATATAATATTGAAGAGAATAAACTGACCCAGGTAACCAATGATATTTATGATGACCTAGATCCAAGTTTTGTAGCATTTCCAAACAGGGTAGGTATTGTTTTCTCTTCTAATAGACCAAGTGGATCTGCACCAAGTTCAGATACGGTGTTACCAAGTAGGAATCGTTTTAATATTTTCTTGACCGATATGTCTGCTGGTGGTCCCGGTAAGCAAGTAGCACAAATGACCAATCAAAAGTTTGGGAACGCGCGCTACCCTATGCAATACAATACCAATCACTTTACGTTTGTTTCTGATCAAAACGGTATAGGTAATAGATGGGCCGGTTTCTTTGGAACTTCAAGAAATGGCGTTGATACCTTGTATTATATTGGGGATGAGGTTTTGCACAATCCAAGCAACAAAGAGTTTGACTCAACCTTGGTTGCTTGGCGCAAAAATGAACCAGATAGTGTTAGCTATTTTCAAGTTTTCAAAGACAGTACCTATACTTTCCCCATTACCAACTATCAAAGCTCACTCAAAGAAACAAGGATTGCTGGAAACAATGGTCAGGTAAGTGAAGTGCGTCAAGAAGGAGATTATAAATTCTTGTACAAGTTGAAAGTGGATTCCATTGCACTAGTAAGAAGAAATACCAATTCAAGGCCAACTGAGTTCATGAAAAAAACCATGGATGAGCAAAGGGCGGCTGAGGGTAAAGCCATTTTCTATAACAACAAACCCGTTATCAAAGACAGTGCTAGAAAGGCTGGTAATGTATTCCAAAATGAATTTGCAGACGAGCAGCCAGATACTTCAGCGGCTATTCGTTCTTTAATGGAGAACAATGCTAGGGCTTCAATTTTAAGCAAGGCCAAACTTTTTGATTACCGGATGAAGTTTAGTAGTGACTTTATTTTGGCGGGCTTTACCAATAATGTATTGATTAATAGATATCAACCTTATGCGGGTGGTTCAGGCCCAATTCAATTGAATAACGGGAATGATCTGAATTTCACTTTCCGAGTTGGAACTTCCGACCTAATGGAAGACATTAAGTTTGTAGGAGGACTGCGTTTTGGCACCAATCTAAAAGACAAAGACGTGTTCTTTAGTTTCCAAAACTATCGCCGTAGGCTGGATTGGGGACTTACTTATTACAGAAGTAATGTGACCAATTTCTTTAACACCAGCTACAATAATGAATTGTATACCAACCTTTATCAGGCAAATGTCTCTTATCCTTTTAATGAGGTAAAAAGTTTGCGTGCAACCGTAGCTTACAGAAATGATAGGGGCGTTTTGCGTAGCTATGACAACAATTCTGGTTTACCTGATCCTGCAGCATTAAAATATGCCGATACGGTTTCTAAATTCTTATTGACTCGTTTTGAATATGTACATGATAACACCATTAATCCAACCCAGAATATTTGGAATGGTTTGCGTTTTAAAATTTATATGGATGTGAATATGCCTATGCACAAAACATCTTATGGCAATAATAAAATGACTTTCAATTTTGGATTTGACGCACGCAAGTATGTCAAAATCTATAGGAACTTTATTTGGGCTGGTAGAGCTGCCGCCGATTTCAGTTGGGGTAATCAGAAACTTATTTACTACTTAGGTGGTGTAGATGGATGGATTGGACCTAAGTTTAATAATAATCCTCCTGCACCAGATCAGGGTTATGCTTTCCAAACTTTGGCAGTAAATATGCGCGGTTACAATCAGAATATTGCCAATGGAAACAATGCCTTTGTATTAAACTCTGAATTCCGTTTGCCCATTTTCTCTACTTTAATCAATAGACCTATCAATAATGCCTTTATTCGCAATTTTCAACTGACCCAATTCATTGACTTGGGTTCTGCTTGGAATGGCCAATACAATGGCATTACTCGTCCT
>CALRXZ020000144.1:0-9744 GCA_943372255.1 Chitinophaga pinensis | reverse complement strand
CATTCTATTTATGAAGAAAATTCCAATTATTTAGATACCCTACAAATCTACCAACATCAATATGGCGATAGGTTTCATTGGATCAGTGAATCAGATTTTCAACAATTGGCTAAAGCGCTTTCTTTTTATCAGTCTAAAGAACAATGTTTGGTGAGAACACTAATTGACCAAACAACCGAAGAATTATTGGCATCAGCCATCCTACTCAAAGATAATAATCGGCTATACCTTTTAATCAATGCTATAACACCCAGGGGTAGGCAACAATCTTCCAATCATTTATTGATTGACCGGATTATTCATGAATTCTCCAATACAAATTTGTTATTGGATTTTGAAGGTTCTGAAATTGTAGGTGTCAAGGATTTCTATATGAATTACAATCCTATGGTACAACCTTATTTTCATTATCATCATAACCAATTACGTTGGCCAATAAACTTATTAAAAAAGTAGTCAATATTATTTGTGTTGACCATACATCCATTCAATCATTGGCTGATCCACATAAGAACCTAGCCAAGAAAAATGCCCTACCGTTGGATACATAGTTAATCCTGGATTTGCTCCAGCCTTAAATAAAGCACTTGCCATATTCATAGACAGTTGTGGATTTACGGCACCATCTTGTGCGCCATGAAACATCCAAATCGGAATTTTAGAAAAGCTATTTACCATACTAGTATCACCACCTCCACAAACAGGTACAGCTGCTGCAAAAAGCTCAGGCGCCCTTGTTATAGCATCAAAAACACCAAATCCACCCATTGACAATCCAGTAATATAAACCCTATTCGGATCAACTGGTAGTTTTTGAATAGCATTTTTAATTAGTCCTAGCAAGAGCTCCATAGGTTTACTAGGATTGGGAAGTAATTGAATATCTGTACTATTGGTTGTTCGCTTAAAATTAGACCATTGTTGCCCTTCAGGGCATTGAGGTGCAATAACAATGGAAGGGTGATGAAACATAAACTGATCAGTTGCAAACTGCAATGCGCCCCATTTTAGCTGCGCCTCATTATCCTTTCCTCTTTCACCCGAACCATGTAAAAAAATTACCAAAGGATATTTAGCCTTGGGATTGGCGTCAGGAAACAATTGACGATACAACAAAGTATCCCCGTTGGCATTTCCAAATTTTCCAAAACCAAACCTATTGGATTGTGCAAATAAATTACTAATGGAAGATCCAAACATCAAAATGCTTAGAATAAATAAAAAGTAGGATTTTCTCATGGCGTGGCTAATAAAAAAAGGTTTCATGAAAATTACATGAAACCTTTTAAAAAAGCAAAAATCAATTACTAGCGCATCATTTCAAAAACCTGTTTTTGAATGAGCAAGAATTCTTTTTCCAATAATCCTATAGCCCCCTCTTTAATAGGAGATAAAGGTTCAAAAGAAGTAGCAATTTCCATATACAAATCGCTTACTTTTCTTCTATATTTTAATTCATCATAAAAAATGGTTTGACGTTTCAATTCCAAAATTTCATGACGCATACTATCCAATTTCGCCGTCTTTTTAACTTGATCAGCAGACGGATTGGCTATTTTTTGCCAGCCTACCAAAGTTTTATCTAAACTATCAACTAATACAGCCAGATTCTCATGCAATTGAAACATTCTTGTACTTTGGTTGTACAATCTAGCAACATTAGCTACAGAAAAGCCTTTGGCGTCATTGGGCAAAATATTGATTAACTGTTCATAAGATTTGCCATCCACTTTCATCACAACTTTATACTTACCGGTAGGTACTTTGGGACCGTATACACCAGAATAAAACACCATAGACTGAGCAATAAAACCACCCTTTGCCACTTTGGGTGGATTACTAGACAAAGGCCAATAAACCTTATTTAAGCCCTTATTATTGGAGCCATTCAAGTCTTTGATTTTTTTGCCTGTTGCATCATAAATTTCAAATTTGACAATATCATTACTTTTTTGCTTTAAATAATAATTGAATGATGGCATCAAAGTTTTACTTGCTTCTGTCCATCCTCCTATATTGCTACCAGTAGATGGCAATTGGGGGGCAAAATCGTAAGGAAAATCGGCTGGCTTAAAAAACAAATGATCTTTCTCAATATCGTTTTTAGCAAGATCTCTTAAAGGTTGCAAATCATCTATGACATAAATACCTCTACCATGAGATGCAATAACCAAATCTCCGGTTTTGGGATGAACTTTAATATCACGTACTAAATTATACCATGGCATGCCTTGGTATTTACTACGCATAAATGATTTTCCAGCATCTAAAGAGATAAACAATCCTGTTTCTGTACCTACAAACAAGAGGTTTTCATTTTGCAAATCTTCTCTTACCACATGCGCAAAACCACTAAATTCAGTGGAAACAATTCTTTTCCAAGTATTCCCTGCATCAGAACTCATAGCGATATAAGTTTGATGGTCTCCATACATATGGTTATCAAAACTTGCATAAATCCGTTTTGGATTAAGCTTAGAAATTTCAATACTACTTACCCAAGTTCCTTTGGGAATTCCAGCTTTCCAAACTTCAGCAGCTTTGTTGACCCAAGTCTTACCACCATCATTGGTGAGTTGTAAATTACCATCGTCAGTACCTACCCAAATCTGCATTTCATTATTCGGGTTTTGTGTTACAGTAAAAATGGTACAATGGTTCTCCGCACTGGTATTATCTCCTGTAATACCGCCACTCTCTTCAGTTTTTTGTTTGGCCTTGTCATTGGTAGTAAGGTCTGGTGAAATTTTTGTCCAACTCCTTCCTTCATCTTTAGACTGGTAGAGGTATTGATTGGCCATATACAAATTGAAAACAGGTTTTCCATTGGCCGTTTTTTTGGCAGATGCTCCTGTAACAATTGGTGTATTCCAATTGAAACGGTGTTCTTCATCACCGGCTTGCTTTTGTGGTTTTATAGAACTTGCCAATCCTGTAATTAAATCAATTCTATTGGCATTGCCGCCTTGAGATTCAGCAAATACTATTTTAGGATTCAAAGGACTTGGTTGTACCCAGAATCCATCTCCACCGTTTAAATCAAACCAATTGGCACTACTTACGCCTCCTGCTGAAGAGTTAGCTGCCATCCAAGAACCATTGTCTTGTAAGCCTCCGTAAACATGATAAACAGGTTCATTATCAATACTTACATGATAAAACTGACCAACGGGAAGATTATTCAAAAACTGCCAAGAAACGCCTTTATTTTGACTAATATAAACGCCTCCATCAGTTCCCAAATACATTTGATCGGTATTGGCTGGATTAATCCAGAGTGCGTGATGGTCTGCGTGTGGTGCAACTCCACCTATAATGGTATTGGACCAAGAATAACCTCCATCTTTGGAGTAGGCAAAATCAAATGCGGGTCTATATACACGCTTTGGATCTTTAGGATCAAAGACCAAGCTGCTAAAGTAGAAAGGTCTAGCTGTGATATTTTCGGTAGCTGCTAATTTTTCCCAACTGCTACCCTCGTCTTTTGACAAATATAGTCCCGGGATTTTTGCTTCTACAATGGCCAAAACCTCAGCAGGTTTGGAAGGATTAATACTCAAAACTATTCTTCCCAAATTACCCTCAGGTAAGCCTTTGGTAATTTTGGTCCAAGTTTCTCCACCATCGGTAGATTTAAACATGGCACTTCCCGGACCACCAGATTCAAATGCATAAGGCTTTCTTTTAAACTGCCAAAAACTGGCTAACATTATTTTAGAATTAGTTGGATCAATGGCTATATCTGCACAACCAGTTTCATCATTCACATACAATGATTTTTTCCAAGTCTTACCAGCATCGGTTGACTTATACAATCCTCGATGTGTACTATTGCTCCAAAGAGGACCTGGCGCTGCCACGTATAGAATTTTGCTATCAGTAGGATCAATTAAAATTTTACTGATATGCTCGGTGCTATCTAGACCAATTTTCTGCCAATTTGCACCACCATCTGTAGTTTTAAATAACCCGTCTCCAATAGAAACGCTATTACGCATATTGCTCTCTCCTGTTCCTGCATAAACGGTTCTAGGATTGTTTTTGTCTATGGCAATAGCTCCAATACTTTGGTTATACTTATCAAATACGGGTGAAAAAGAAACACCCCCATTTTGGCTTTTCCAAATACCGCCACCAGCAGTACCTACATAAAGGTTTAGCTGATCACTTGTCACTATTCCCTCAATAGCGGTAATTCTTCCACTCATTGTAGATGGCCCCAAGGCTCTTGCCGATAAAGTCTGGAAATAAGAAGAATTTAAATTGGTTTGACCAAAAGCAGTTAACACAAACAAGAAAGAACAGTAGCCTACGGCGATTAATTTTTTCATCTGTATGATATTAAAAAAGCTTACCCATCCTAGGACGGGTAAGCCTTATAAGAAAAATGAGATTAATTATTGGTAAACAACTTCTCGTCAATGGTTGGATTCACAGTTACTTTTTTTGTAGCCATGATCATTTGTCCTTGGTCAACTTTAAAAGGAACTTTAATTCCGCCGTCTATGGTTTGGTAATCCAAACTTTTAACCGCCATTTTAATTTCTTGACCTTGTTGCTTTATAACACTTTCCTGCTTATAGACAAGAAAGGTTTTGGTATCTATAAAATAAGTGGATTCATTCTTATTCTTGGTAGTCAACTTAATTTTAAAATACTCGTTACCGTCTTCTTCATCTTTACCCAAAGATTCAATGATAGAACCTTTTTCTTTATAATCAATAAATGGACTTTGAATATCCAAATCATCCACTTTGGTTTTCAACTCATCTTCATCAACGGGTTGCAAAGTTGCTTTCCCCGCCATAGGGTTTTGGCTCCATCCCTTTGTAGGAGTAGTTATTTCAATGAAAACATTTCCTTGAAACTCACCTTGCATTCTACTACCCTTCATATGAACGGCATTCACAGTGTAAGGAATTTCAAGACCCTGCACCTGAATAGCACCTTCCACTTTCATAGACTGCACTTTTTTCCAGTTGTCCTTACCACCAATGGCAGCAATGTATTTGTCTACAATTTCGTCAGCCGTTTGAGCTTTAGCGCTGATAGATGAACCAATCAAAGAGGCCACCATTAGAATAGGGATAAATAATTTTTTCATAAGTTTTTGTTTAATTCAATTTCTGTATTGGTAATATACCCAACGATATTATTACAGCTAACGTAAAAAAAAGTTGGCTTTGTTAAGAATGGCTTTAATTTGTTAGGATTGGTAACTAAGAACGGTTGGTGGTTTAGAAAGTTTCACCAATATTGAGATAATAGGTTTGATATTCCTTACTAAAAGCATAATCAAACACAATATTGGTTCTAGAAAACTTATTCAATTTTAGCCTGATTCCCCCACCTGCGGCTGCATTCCACCTAGCAAAATTGCTGGTTTTAAAGTCAGAGAAAGTAGAAATATTGGCAAACAAAACAAAGCCAAGTAAGCCATTTTTTGTAATATCACGTCTATATTCACTTTCAAAATACCAGTGCTTGTCACTTCTATACCTACCTTGGTAAAAGCCCCTTGATGTTCTAGCATAGGGATCCCAAGCGGTACTTGGCAAATCCAAATATGGAATATACTCCCCACCAACACGCCAATGATAGGCCCAAAAAGCCAATACATTTTGCATGCTTTTAGAAAAAGAATAATACTTCCTGGCATCAAAAATCCATTGATTCCAGCTACCCGTCTTATTTAAAAAAGATGGGTTGGTTCTAAAACTGGCCGAAATAAACATCCCCCTCAAAGGATTATTGGTAAATTTTCTAGAATCAAATTGTAGGGTTAGATTGTATCCAGTAGAATAACTTGTTGGGCTCAAGGTATCATAATAGGGTTTTAGCGACTCAAAAAAGCTTTGATTAGGTTCTGCCCTTATGGAAGAATGGTGGTCAAAATTCACCCCAAAACCAGCAAATAAATTAGGCGCAATTTTTTTTAATGCGGTTTCGTAAAATCTAAAATAGTTATAGTTAATTAGGGTGCCATTTTCATTAGGTGTATTACTCCCTAACCCCCAAGATTTTTGAGGGTAGATTAGAAATCGAAGATCGCCCAGCAAATTCCAAGAATTTCCACTTAACCAGATATTAGATCTCAGTGGAAATACATATCTACCCTGAAAATTGGTATAAGGTGTAAAATACAATTCCGAGAGGGTCGTTTTTTTTCTATCTCCCATATAAAAAGAGATATTGGTAGAAGTAACCAAGGCAGATCCCCCACCCGGTACGCCGGTAGTTGCAGGCAACAAGGAGTAATACACCCTTTTATCTGAAATACCCTTTCTACGTTGGTTGTATTTAACCGTATCCTTGATAAAGATGGGTTTCAGATAATCTACTATATCCTTCTGATTGATTAAGGTATCTGAATTGGTAAAAACAGTTTTTTTTTGTGCGAAAACTAAACTAACTGTCAATACAAAAAATGCCGTAGTGACAATTTTTGTCGGAAATTTTCCAAAGAGATACCTGTTCATATTTCCAAATAAAGATAGGAGAAATGAAATTCCACAGGATCCATCATTAAAGGAAAAGCTTGCTAAATTTTCATTCTTTCAACTACTTCGGCACCATTTGAAGGGTCAATCCCCTTTAATTCAACATATTCAACATTGGGAAGCCAGAAACTACCTCCTTTAACCCGTACAAAAATCTGTTTAATGATTGCCTGCTTTTTGTTGATATCGGTAAACAAAGTAAACTTACTATCCGCCCCCTTCTTTAAATAAAACAACTTGGTTTTGTAAGAGACAAAATGCAATTCATACTGGTCTTTTGCCAAGGTTTTTGATTTTAAACCATAGGCAAAATTTCGTTGTATATAATTCAGTTCTTCTTTTTGGCCCTTGTCTTGGTACCTGATCCAATAAGCATGCACAGGACTCTCTATATCTAAGTCACCATTAGACTTGAAATTCAGCTCATAAACAATGGTATTGGTATTAGGGTCTCTTTGCAGAAAAAATAACTGGTTTGGATTCCCTGTAGGAACTGGGTACTTAACAGTACTCTGTCCCATTACAGACATCAAGCAAGCAAAAAAGATACATACAGTCAATAAAATACGCCTAAGGGGTAGCAAGATCATACACTTTCAATTCATCAATAATTGCCGAAATTACGGAATTACCCAATTCAATGGAAAGTTCTACTAGATTACCGATTCTAGAACTGTAGCTTCTACATTTTTTTCCGTCTCAATGTCATGCGCTAATTGCAAAATGCGCTGCATTAAATCTGGGATTACCACCTTAACCTCAGTTGTCATTTCAATCCCCTGCTGTTGTATAGATTCAATACTTACTACAAATAACCGGATATCAGGCATTTTCTCCATCCATTGCAAGGCACTTACCATGTCTTTCAACCCAATATCATGTGTACTCATGGCTCTAGGAAAGTCTTTTGCAAACCTTGGCTTAATCAGCCTAATCTGACCAGGCTTGTCCCCACCCAGTGTAGCGTCAATCAGGATCACATGCTCATGGTTTTCAAAATACTCAAGCAAATGAAAACCACCTGTTCCTCCATCAACTACTTCTACATAGTCTGGCAAATCTAATTCCTGCAATTGCAAAGCTGTGTGAACGCCTACGCCCTCATCTCCCATTAGATAATTGCCAATACCAAGAATCAAAATTTTTTGTTCTTTATGACTCATCAGAACTTATTTTTTTGGGTTTGTGTTTATTGGTATCATGCTTATTAGGTGTATGAAATTCCTCATCATGGAATACGTCTTCTTCAATGAATTTCCAACCGCCGCCCATGCTACTCATTTCACCTCTTCCTTCTACATAGTCATGATAGAATACCAAATAAACGTGCACAACAGCAAATAGAATAAAGAACCACATGGTCCAATGGTGCACTTGCCTAGTCAAAATATCGCCACCAAAAACTGCAGGTACCCATGAAAATAATTTGGGCAACCACCAAGTAGCAGTAGAAGCATACAAACCAAAACCAGTGAGACATTGAATTAGAAAAGCCCAGAAAGTCAAGAAATAGATAAAGCCAGCCATGGCATTGTGTCCAATACTAATGTGTTCTTTACCGCGGAGCATCAAGATATCAATCTTAAATACCGTCCACATTTCCTTAATAAATTTCTTGGATGTAGGTATGAATTGTTTCCAGTTGGCGTATTTATTTCCTACAAATCCCCAATAAATTCTGAACAGAAAATTGAAAAAGAAAATATAGGCTGCAATAAAATGGATCACACGCACCCATCCCATGACAAACCTATTGGTAGCTTCCTGATTACTTTGTAAAGCCAATGGGCTTGCAATCAAAAAACCAGTGATAATCAGTGCTATAATGGCTAAAGCATTTAACCAATGGTAATAGCGTACTGGCAGCTCCCAAACATATACCCTACGGAGCCTATGAACATGCAGATAATTTGTTTTCATCCGATGATTTTTAAATGTTTACTGTAGAAATTCCACTAAACTCATTCACCCAATACACTTACCCTACTAATGGTATTACCCTCTTCATCATACAAGTGAACACTGCATGCCATGCAAGGGTCAAAACTGTGTATGGTTCTTAAGATTTCCAATGGTTGTTGCTCATTGGCAACAGGAGTGCCTATTAAAGATGATTCATAAGCAGACAATTGTCCCTTACCATCTCTAGGAGAAGCATTCCATGTTGTAGGTACTACCAATTGGTAATTGGCAATTTTTCCTTGATCAATATTAATCCAGTGAGCCAGTGCACCTCTTGGAGCTTCAGCGTGTCCAACTCCCACAGCGTGTTTTTCCCAGGTGGCTGGGTCAAATTTGCTAGTATCGGCCATTCTGGTGTCTCCGTTTTTGATATTGCTAATCAATTTATTGAAGAACTCCAATCCCCACTGGGCAACCAATACAGATTCTAAACCGCGGGCAGCTGTTCTACCAAGTGTAGAGAATAATGCAGTAACAGGAATATTCAAATCTTTCAAAGCTTTGTCCACTACTTCTTTGTATTCAGGTTTGCCACTTGCATAACCAACCAAAACACGAGCTAATGGACCAACTTCCATGGCATTACCCTTCCATCTTGGTGTTTTTAAATAGCTGTATTTTTCTTTGGTATTCAAATTGGCAAATGGCGGTTTTGGACCAGTATACTTCACCTTACTTTCACCCTTCCAAGGATGCAATCCTTTTGCATTACCCTCTTTGTATTCATACCAAGAATTGGTAATAAATTCTTGAACCTCGTCATCTTTGCGTAGATCAACTTCATGCAGTTTGCTGATGTCTTTGTTTAAAATGGCGCCTGCGGGGAATTTATAAGATGCCGTGTCTTTATAACCATTGATAGGCAAGTCACCATAGCTCATATAATTTCCAATTCCACCACCAATAGCACCCCAGTCTTTGTAGAAAGAAGCAATAGCCATCAAATCTGGAATATAGACTTGCTCAATGAATTCTTTACCATCTTTCAAGAGTTGTTCTACATAAGCCAGTCTTTCCGCATTAATACCACTTACATCGTCCAAACCAATAGAGCAAGCCATTCCACCTACCAAATAGTTAGGGTGTGGATTCTTACCACCAAAAATGGCGTGCACTTTTACAATTTCTTTCTGCCATTCCAGCGCTTCTAGATAGTGTGCCAACCCAATCAAATTCACCTCAGCAGGTAATTTGTATGCAGGGTGTCCCCAATATCCATTGGCAAAAATGCCCAATTGACCACTGGCAACAAACTTCTTAATCCTAGTTTGGATGTCACTAA
>CALRXZ020000143.1:0-9972 GCA_943372255.1 Chitinophaga pinensis | reverse complement strand
CATTTGGTACTGCACACCGTGCACACGCTTCTACAGCAGTGATAGCACAGTTCTTTGCCAAAGACAAAAAGATGTTTGGTTTGGTGATGAATGGAGAAGTTGCTAGTGCTGAAATAGTGATGCACAAGGGTGAGAAACCTTTTACTGCTATTATTGGTGGCGCCAAAGTTTCTGACAAAATTTTGATCATTGAAAACCTGCTGAATAGAGCAACCGATATCATCATTGGTGGTGGTATGGCTTATACTTTTATGAAAGCGCAAGGTGGTCATATTGGTAATTCTCTTTGTGAGAATGACCGTTTAGACATGGCTTTGGAACTATTGAAAACAGCAGAAGCCAAAGGCGTTAATATTCACCTACCTTCTGATTCGGTGATTGCTGATGCATTCTCTGCAACAGCTAATACCTCATCAGCGCCAAGCAATAATATCCCCGATGGATGGATGGGACTAGATATTGGCGAAAACGCAGCTGCACAATTTAGCAACGTGATCAAACGCTCCAAAACTATTTTGTGGAATGGTCCCATGGGTGTTTTTGAAATGGAAAAATTCCAACACGGAACAAAAGCCATTGCCGTTGCAGTAGCAGAAGCAACCAAATTGGGAGCATTCTCTTTAGTAGGCGGTGGCGATAGCGTTGCTGCTGTTAACCAGTTTGGATTTGCAGATCAAGTAAGTTATGTGTCTACCGGTGGTGGAGCAATGCTGGAATATTTTGAAGGAAAAGTATTGCCAGGTATTGCTGCAATCAATGAATAAATCAACTATCTAATAAAGAAAAGACTGTCTAATGGCAGTCTTTTTTTATGTCTGTAACATTTCTGAAAATGATTCGTTTCAATGAAAACATTTCCATTCATGAAACAACTACTCTGTGGTATCTGTGTCCTGATCTTAGCACTAAATGCAAATGCGCAGCCAATCATCAGTGGAAAAGTAGTAGACGAGAAACAATCCCCATTTAAAGCAGCCAACCTGCTCCTGCTTCACGCAAAGGATTCCAGCATCTTTCAATCTGCTTTAACAAATACAACAGGAAATTTTGAGTTTAAAGAGCCAAAGCCGGGCAATTATTTATTATTGATTACTTCAGTAGGATACCAAGAAAAATACTTACCAGTTGCCCTTGAAAACCGTCCAGTTCTTTTAGGAACCATCGCGCTAAGCCTAGCAACCAATACCCTAGCAGAAGTGACAGTAGTTTCCAAAAAACCTTTTCTAGAGCAAAAATCTGATAGATTGGTGGTAAACGTAGAAAATAGTCCTGCAGCTGCTGGTTCCAATGCCTTGGAAGTATTACAAAAAGTTCCCGGGGTGATAATAAGAAATGAACAGGTAACGCTTGCCGGAAAAAACTCTGTGAACATATTAATCAATGGCAAGTCATCGCCGTATTCCGATATCAATCAAGTTCTAAGTAATATCAGTGCTTCGGGAATAGAAAAAATTGAACTCATTACCAATCCTGGTGCCAAATATGACGCAGCAGGTGGAGCCGTGATCAATATTATCTTGAAGAAAAACGCCAATCTTGGAACCAATGGAACAGTAACAGTTTCTGGGGCAATGGGTTTGTATGAAAAAGGGAAGGACTTGATTGACCGCAATTTTTATAGGTTCACCCCTTATGTTTCTGTAAACCATCGAGAAGGAAAAATTAATGCTTATGGCAGTGTCAATTTCTTTCACCGAAACCTCTTTGAATACAGTGAATATGATCGTTTAATTCCGCCCAATCGCTTTTTTCAAACAAACTATAGTCCAAACAATAGGAATAGCAGCAATTACAGAGCGGGTTTGGATTTTTATGCCAATGACAAAAATACTTTTGGTGTATTAATCAGAGGGTTTAACCTAATGAGTGATGAAGCTAGAGACAATACAACGCAGCAGTTTAATTCCAGTACCGGGCAATTATTAAGCACTTTTAAAACGTTGAACAATAATAAAATCCAGCGTAATAACTTGTCTGGAAATCTAAACTGGAAACATGTATTTGATTCAACTGGAAGGGAATTGAATATGGACTTTGACTATTCCAATTTCCAGCTCACCAATACCAGTGATATTACCAATCAAATTACAGGTGGGAGTTCTAACAAATTGTATCAAGCAGTAAACAATCCCGTAAAATTTACAGTGTTTAAAATGGACTATACACATCCCATTAATAAACAAAGTAAACTTGAAATGGGCGCAAAATTTAGTTTGGCAACCATTGACAATTACTTGGAGTTCAAACAGGGTTTAGTCATTGACCCAAAACGCTCTGTTGATTTTGAATACACAGAAAACATTAATGCAGCATATGCCAGTTATCAGCATTCTTTTAAGCAATGGGAATTGACCACAGGATTAAGGGCAGAACAGACGGTTGCAAAAGGCTTGAGTCAAAATAAAGAAGTGCTAAATAGAAATTATCTACAGTTTTTTCCTTCTGTTTTTTTAACCAGAAAAATTAACCAGCATTTTTCTTCTGTTATCCAATATAGCAAACGAGTAGATAGACCTAGTTATCAGCAACAAAATCCATTTGTGGAATACTTAGACTCACTTACTTATTCAAGGGGGAATCCATTGCTCAAACCAGAGAATACCAATGCATTTAAGATTTCGCTAACGTATGACAATCAACCTTTTTTCTCAGTTAGTTATAACAAAACAACGGATGTGATTGTAGAAAACGCACCCAAGCAGGATGGTAACCTTACTTATACCACTCCTGAAAACTTAGCTAAATACGAAAACCTGACATTTGAATTAAATTTTCCTATTGAGATAGGCAAAAAAATTAGTGGGTTTGGGGGGAATCAATTAATCCTGAACCATTACAATGCAGATTATTTGGGAGGCGTTTATAACCAGAAAAAATGGAATTGGCAGGCATATTGGCAGATTGCATATAAGCCCCAGCCTAGTTGGAATATTGAGTTTTCAGGGTTTTATACCACCCGCTTTTTAGAAGAATTTTTTACAGCAGAACCACTTGGTTCCATGAGTATGGCAATTCAGAAAACCATTTGGGATAAAAAAGGAAAAATTAGCCTCAATTTTAGTGATATGCTTTTTACTGAAAAAGTAAGGGGGAAGGCAGATTACCAAGATATCCAGCTCAAATTCCGTTCTTGGTCAGAAACAAGAAATATTAGATTGTCCTTTACCTATAATTTTGGAAACCAAAAACTCAAAGCTAGTAGAACAAGAACTTCAGCTTCTGAAGCGGAAACCAATAGGGTTAAGACAAATTAGTCAGTGAACTGCCAAAAAAGGCATCTTTTAGGGATGGCATTTATTTTGTAATATTTTATACGGTTTTACTACAAACGTTTAAATTACATCATAAATCAAACATCGTATGAACACAAAGAACCTAACCCTCATTGTCATTGCAGCCCTGGTATTGTTATTAGGCGGATGCGGTTGCAGCGGTTATAATGGACTGGTACAACAGGATGAAACTGTTAAGAAAGCATGGAACAATGTACAAAGTGACTACCAACGTAGGTCAGATTTGATTCCAAATCTGGTAAGCACTGTTAAAGGTGAAGCCAATTTTGAGCAAACTACTTTAACCAATGTAATTCAAGCAAGGGCTAGTGCTACCCAAATTAAATTGGATGCCAAAGACCTGAGCCCAGAAAAAATCAAGGAATTCCAAGCTGCTCAAGGACAATTGTCTCAGGCATTGGGTAAACTAATGATGATCACTGAAAATTATCCTACCCTTAGGGCTAATGAAGCATTCCGTGGATTGCAAGCTCAATTAGAGGGCACTGAAAATAGGATTAAAGTAGCTAGAAATGATTTCAATGCTGCTGTGGCTGATTATAATATCAAAGCCCGTTCTTTCCCTATGAATATCTTGGCTGGTCTTACCGGTTTCAAGCCTAAAGAAGGATTCCAAGCGGAAGCAGGTTCTGAAAAAGCTCCAGAAGTGAAATTCTAAATCCATTCCATGTTCTCATTTTTCCAAAAGAAAGCGGTTGATTTTTTTTCAGCCGATGAAAAAGCCCAGATAGTAGAAGCCATACAGGATGCAGAACGCAGAACTAGTGGTGAAGTTCGCGTCTATATAGAAAGCCGTTGTGCTTATGTAGACCCAGTTAGAAGGGCTAGGGAATTATTTGAACAGTTAAACATGCATGCCACCGATGCTAGAAATGCAGTATTGGTTTATATGGCAACCAAGGATCGCCAGTTGGCGATATTCGGTGACCAAGGCATTCATGAAAAAGTGGGAGATGTTTTTTGGAATGAAGAAGTAGCCAAAATGCTACAGCATTTTAACAAGCATGATTATGGAACCGGCATTGCCACCGTTGTCAAGGAAATTGGCGAAGCACTAGTGGAACATTTTCCCTATGATGCCAAGGGTGACAAAAACGAACTTCCGGACGATATTGTATTTGGAAAATAATTATTCAAGGCGTCCTAGTGACGCCTTGATTTACTTGTAGCAAGCAACAAAACTCTACAGCCATCGCATGAAACAATTTCTGGTCATATTATTCAGTGTGCTAAGCATTTCTTTTTTGCAGGCACAGAACGTTCTACCCAAACCCAATCCAGCAAAGCTGGTAACGGATATGGCTGGCGTATTGTCTGCAGAACAGAAAACCATTTTGGAAAACAAATTGGTGGCACTGGATGATAGTAGTTCCAATCAGATTGTCATTGTATTGCTCAAGACCTTAGACGGATATCCCATTGAAGAATACGCTACCAAATTGTTTAGAGAATGGGGTATTGGGAATAAAAAGACCAATAATGGGGTCTTAATTCTTGCTTCTATAGATGAAAGAAAGATACGCATAGAAGTGGGCTATGGTTTAGAAGGTGCTATTCCTGATATTACCACAGCTAGTATTATTAGAAACGATATTGTTCCTGGTTTTAAAACAGGAGAATACTATCATGGTTTAGACTTGGCCACCAATTCGCTTTCTAAAGCTGCAGTTGGTGAATACAAGGTTCAAAGAGAAAAAGCAACCAAAGGAAAGGGTAGTGGTGGCGGTAGCATCTTTACTTTTTTAATCATTCTTGTCATTGTCATTGCCCTTGTAAGTGGCGGCGGACGTGGTGGAGGCGGCGGCATGATGAGCCGTAGAGGTGCTGGTAATATTGCGGAAACCCTGTTCTGGACATCTTTACTTTCTGGTGGAGGTGGTAGCCGGGGTGGTGGTTTTGGCGGTGACGGCGGCGGCTTTGGTGGCGGCGGTGGAGGATTTGGTGGATTCGGAGGTGGGTCCAGTGGAGGTGGCGGAGCCAGCGGTAGTTGGTAGTCTTACTTAAATCCGGTACTATGAAAAAATACCTTTTCATTCTCGCGGCTTGCTTTGTTGGCAACGCCCCATTAAGTGCACAGTATCTAAAAGTTCCTATTGGAAAAAAGTTCAAAGTAATAACTGAGTCTACTAGTACTATTGAAGTAACTATTATGGATCAGCACCAAGAAGTAACCAATGAATCATTTGTTTACCATGATCTGGAGCTGAAAGTTATTACTAAAACAGGATATACATTAGATCTTATTCCTCGTAGAATGAAGATGAAGATGAGTATGATGGGCATGGAGCAGAAAATGGATACAGATAGTATTTCTAATATGCAATCTCCTGAATTAGCTGCTATGTATGATCTTTTAAACAAGCCCATTACCATTGTCATGGATTCCAATAAATTGGTTTCTAAAACACAAATCAAACAAGTTCCCGCTCTAGCTAATAATTCGGAAGATGCCAATAGATTTTTTCTTTTTTTGGATCCCGCTAATATGGTTCAAGGATATCAATGGGCTGATTCCAGTATTACTACAGACTTACGAACAGTAAATCATTACACTGTGATGTCAGTAACAGCTATTGAGTTAGAATTAAATGTAACCACTGATTCATATATTCACTCGGCTAGTAAAATGCAAGAAATGGAAGTGAAGCAGACCATGAAGGGTTATACTACCGCTAGGCGATGGTATCAAAGAAACAATGGCTTACTCTCAAAAGAAATTGCAACAACAGACATGACGGGAAATACAGAAACGGCTGAAACTAATTCGCCTATGTCGCTCAAGATAAAATCGAAAATAGTTGTTGAACAGTAATGTTCCCAACATCAACCAAGTAAAAAGCCATCCCCAAAAGAGATGGCTTTTTCAATACAATTAATTGGTTTATTTTTTTGCAGCAGGTAATTTGCTGTTGATATAATCGGCTTGAGCCTTGGCTCCTGCAGCTTCTTTTTTACCAGCCAGTGTTTTTAAAATCATGTTATTGATATAAGGATCTGTTTGAGCTTTAATTTGTCCTGGAATTTCGTCACGGAATTTGACAATCTCATTCACCCCTTTTTCAAAATTTTGCTGGTTGTTTACCTTGCTCAAGAATTCTCCTAGTGATCCAACTGCACCAAATTTTTCTTGACCCAATGGCATTTTGGTAAAGCTGTTCAGAATAAAATCAAAAGCTGATTCATCACCATACTCAATGATTACATTAGAAATAGCAGCATTCAATCTTCCTTTGCTAGGTTCTTTAGATAAAGCCTGTGCAATGGCAAATGCTTTAGTGCTATCAATCTGTGCTAAAGCTTCCAAGCCAGCACCTGCAACAGTGTATGAGGAATCTTTTGTAGCAGCAGTAAATAATGCAGCATATGCATTGTTCTTTTGTTTGGCCAAAAAGTCTATTGCGTCAGCTCTCACCATTCTTTTAGGATCGGCCTTGGCCATAGATTCAATCTTGGCTAAAGTAGCTGGATCAATTTTGGCAGCACCAAAACTTCCCAAGGCTTTTGCCCTAATCCTATCAAATGGATCGTTCAAAGCTTTTACCACCAATTGGTAAGCTGCTGGCTCGCTTATTTTTTTGCTAGCAAAGTCAACTGCTTCTCTTCTGTCTAGATACAAACCGGCATGTGTATACTGATAAATGAATTCTTCTAAAGTCTTGTTGTCTTTTTTCTCGGCCAATATGATTTTATCTCCGTCAACATTCACTAAGTCTGGTTTAACAGTAGTTGCAAATTGAAAAGTATCAGCTTTGTTTTCTGCCCAAACTTGGTGTCTGGTTTTTTTGCCAGCTTCGTAGATATCTATCGCCAAAGGCAGTTTAAATAATTTATCTCCGCTCTGTGTTTGTTTGATAAACACCTGCGCCAATTTTTTGTCAGCATCATATCCATAACTGATTTCTAATTTAGGATGACCACTTCCAAAATACCATTGGTTGAAAAACCAGTTCAGGTCTTTACCTGTGGTTTCTTCAAATGCCAAACGCAGTTTGTGCGCGCTACCATTACCAAATTTATTGGTGGTGAGGTATTTATTTAAGCTAGCAAAAAATGCCTTGTCTCCTACAAAGTTGCGAAGCATGTGTAAAATGCGTCCACCTTTCTGATAACTTACTTGGTCAAACATGTCTTCCTTATCGTTGTAATAGAAGCGTACCAAGTCTTTACCAGCACTACCACTACCCAAATAAGTTCCCATTTCTTTGAATTGCTCAAATCCGGCAGCATCAGCGCCATATTTGTGTTCAAACCAAAGCAATTGGCTATAGTCTGCAAAGCTTTCGTTCACGGTTAAGTTACTCCAACTCTCAGCAGTTACATAATCTCCAAACCATTGGTGAAACAGTTCATGTGCCACCGTGCTTTCCCAATCGTTGCCATCAACCAATTGTCTGGCGTCTTGTTGAGCGCTTTCTTGGTGTAAGGTAGCCGTAGTGTTTTCCATGGCACCACTTACATAATCTCTACCAACTACTTGGTTGTATTTTACCCATGGGTAGTCTATTCCAGTTACTTTATCAGAAAAGAACTGCATCATTTCTGGTGTTAAGCCAAAAATTTTGCGGGCCACTTTCTCGTAAGATTTCTCAACATAATAGCTTACTTCCTTGCCCTTGTAACTATCTTTTACAATGGCCCAATCGCCCACGCCCATAAAGAACAAATAGGGGCTATGTGGTTGATCCATTTTCCAACTATCGGTTCTAGTACCATCGGCGTTTTTGATTTGAGCCACCAGTTTGCCATTAGACAAAGTCACGTATTTGGCTGGAACGGTTAGGTTAAATTCATTGGTGGTCTTTTGGTTGGGACGGTCAATGGTAGGAATCCATACAGATGTTCCTTCTGTCTCACCTTGGGTCCAGATCTGTGTTGGTTTGTCTTTGTCTTCACCCCTTGGATTTATAAAATACAAACCCTTGGCGTCTGTAATAGCTGCGCTTCCTTCTACTTTGAGTTCGTCTGGTTTAGCGGTGTATACTATATAGACAGTATATTTTTCATCTTTCTGATAGGTCTTGTCTAATTGAATGTTTAAGAAATACCCATCGTACTTAAATTTCAAAGGGCTATTCTTCCCGGCTTTTACCAATTCCACAGTTGCTATGTCCATTCCCTTTGCGTCTAATTGCAAAGAGTCGGTAGGATAAAAATGGGGTTTTAGGGTAATCCAGGTTTTACCATTCAGGTAAGATTTGCTGTAATCAAACTTGGCATCCAGTTTGGTATGCACTAAATCATTGATTTTTGGCGCTGTTGCGCGATAGATTTTTTTCCAAGCATCGTTTGGTTTTGCAGGTTGTGCTTGGGCAAATCCCATGGCAAAAAGGCCAAGAACTAAAAGTAATTGCTTCATGAGGCTTAATTTAATGGGCATAAAGATAATAGTAGGACCGTTTTAAACGTTTAAGAATCAGTTAAATGGCAAAATCAAAGGATTTATACCAATAACTGGGGATGAATGAATTCTGGGAATTGACTTAGTTTTGCTTTTTAAACCGTATTTGATGCAACAACAGCGCAAAGGATTAGCCATTTTGATGTTGATTGCAGGCCTATTCTGTCTGCAGCACTTGCATGCCCAGAACTCATATTTTATCTATATTCAAACCGAAACCAAGATTCCATATACTGTTCAAATAGGGGATAAGCTATTCTATTCAAATAATACCGGATACTTATTAATCCCTAGTTTGCCTTCGGCAGATTATTCCTTGGCCATTAGTTTTCCCAAACACCAATTTGCTGGACAAACCTTTTTAGTGCATTTGGCTGAGAAGGACCGAGGTTTCTGGTTAAAACAAGACGTAGACAATAATTTTATATTGCTAGACCAAGTTTCCAGAGAACAGATTCGCAATGCAGTGGGCAAGGAACTGGCCAAGATTAATTATGAGAACAAAGTAAATAAGCCGGAGATTGATACCATTTCTAAGAATACCAAGGGTGAGCGTATAAAGATTAGTAATCCCAATTTAGGAAGTGGCACTTCCGTTGTCTATAAACCTGCTTCTCCAGCGCCAGCTCCTACTACCAGCGTTACCAAGACTTATGAAAAAGCAGGAGTGAACGGCATTAACCAAGCTTATGCAGTTTTAAATGGGTCCAAATTAGATACGGTGCAAATTTTCATACCCGCTTTGGATGAGATGAAAGACCTTCCTGCACCTGTTAAGAAGCGCCTAAAAGAAGAAAGTACTAAGGAACAAGAACCTGAAGCTATTCTAAACTTGCCCATGCCACAGGTAGGAGCCATTCCCAAAAAGGCCAAATCATCCTATAAATAAGCCATGCCACGCTACTTTCTGGAGCTTTCTTACAAGGGCACGGCCTATAGCGGTTTCCAGATTCAGGACACCGGAACCACCATTCAGTCTGTAGTTACAGAGGCTTTGCAAACCATTTTCAGACAACCATTTGCTCTAACCGGCTCTTCTAGAACCGATGCTGGGGTGCACGCTAAGCAGAATTATTTTCATTTTGATTCAGATTTAGAGATCTCCTCTAAACAGGTATATGGTCTTAATGCCGTTTTACCCAAAGATATTGCCGTGAATAGGATTGTTTCTGTAGCTGATGATGCTCATGCTCGGTTTCAGGCCATATCCAGATCCTATAGATATAGTATCCATACACATAAAGACCCGTTTTTAACTGAAACGGCTTGGCTATATCCCTT
>CALRXZ020000142.1:0-10024 GCA_943372255.1 Chitinophaga pinensis | reverse complement strand
ACAGTTTCTACAACTCCAACTTTAAGTGGATTATTACCAGGTGATATTGGTATTATAACTTTAGTTACACCACTTCCTACTTTTAGTTTTGCTAGTAAAAATGCATCAGTTACTCCTATTGTGGTAACTCCGGATGTACCATATGCTTTAACAGCAAATGCTGGAAATAGTAACTATACATTTACCCAACCTGCAGCCTTATCTGCACTAATCAATAAAAAAGCATTAGGTTTCTCTACAACTACAGCTATCTCAGACAAATTCTATGATGGCGATAATATTTGCCATACTATTCAATTGGGAAATATTACCGGATATGTTTCAGGTGAGAGTCTTGTAGTAACTCCAACTGCTTTATATCCTTCAAAAGATGCAGGCAACTATACTCCTTTAGTAACTTATAATTTAGCAAATAATGGAGCTTTTTTAGCTAGCAACTATTCATTAGCTGCACAAAACATAGCTGCTAAAATTGTCCCTAAGCCATTAATTATTACAGGTTCTACCATTGCTGGTGTTACATATAATGGTGCTTTGCAAAATGGTGCTGTTACTATTGGTGCCGTAACTGGTTATGTATCTGGAGAAACATTGAATATTACGGCATCTGCTGCTGATTACGGTGTTAATGCTGGGGCATATACAAGCACCATTACTTATGTTTTGGCAAATAACTTACCTTATTTAGCTGGAAATTATAGTATTGCTCCACAACCCAATGTAAGTGCTACTATTTTCAAGAAAGCATTAGCAATGTCTGTTGTTCCAACTATTGCTGATAAAATTTATGATGGAAATAGTAATGCAGGAGTATTATCCGCAGGTGTTTATTCTTCTGGAATAGTTGCACCTGATGCTATTCCAACTATTACTGCAACTGCAACTAACTATAGTTATTCTGCAGCTGGAGTCAATTATACTTCTACTGTTAGCTACGCTTTAAGTGGAGCAACTGCACTGAACTATTTTGTTGCTCCTGTCAGTTTAAATAATTTAAAAATTCTTAAGAAAGATGTAACTGTAAATTTTGGCAGCCCAAGTTTAGCAGACAAGCAATATGACGGAAATGCATTACCTCCCGTTTCTGTATCAGGTGTTACTGTTCTAGGAACAATACCTGGTGAAACATTGAATGTTACAGCAACTGGAACTAATTATCTTTCAGCTGATGTTGGTACTTATACTTCAAATATTACTGTAGACATAACTAATGGTAATGCTTGGTCTGGCAACTATAATTTAACTGGAACTATTACTTTCCCTGCTGTTCCTGGAAAAATTGTACCTAAGCCTTTAACATTTGGATCAGTTACGGTTACAGATAAAGAGTACGATGCAACTGTCATTGTCAATCCAGGAACTGTTACGCTAGGAGTACCAACGGGATTGATTGGTACAGAAACGCTGAATTTTAGTCCTGTAGTCCCTATCAATTTGTATGGCAACTACGTTGGAACTTATAATATCAACATTCCGGTTAGCTTAAGCGATGCAGGCGTTGGGCCAACCTTAGGTAAAGCAATCAATTATACTGCTACTGCCTATAATGTTACTGTAAAAATCAAACCTAAAAAATTAACCCTAGTTGGTGCTAATACACTAAACACTATTGTTAAGAAAACCTATGATGGAACAAAAGCAACTGGTGCTGTTACTGTTGGAAAAACTTACACTGGTGCCGTTGCTGGACAGGTGGTAACTATTTCAGCTGTGGGTGAATTTACTGGTGCAGGTGATTACAATGCAGTTGATCAGCCATGTATTCTAAAATACACGGTAAACGATGGCCCTACATTCGATAAAGGATTTAACTATGCTATTGATGATGAAGCAGGTTATACCGCACAAGTTGAAAAAAGAAAAGTAACAATTACTGGACTTAAAGCTGGTAATAAAAAAGTGGCAGATTTAGTAGCGCCTCCTTATACTACAACAATTACGGGTACACCAGTAATTAAAAACTTGATTGCTTCAGATGTAAGTAATGTTAATTTAACAGAAACCCCAGCTGCTGTTATTGCCAATTTTGCAAATAATAGTATTGGACAAGGAAAACCTATTACATTAACCAATTCATATGGCTTAAGTGGTTCAAGAGCTTTCAATTATGAAGTAGATCATCAGCCAATTCTTACTGCATCAGTTTATTCTGGTGATAGTGAAATTGGAGATCGTGTTTGGGATGATACAAATGCTGATGGTATTCAAGATGAAGATGAATTAGGTATAGCAGGTGTTAAAGTGTCTCTAATTGCAAATAATCCAGCTAAGGATCTTCTTTCAAATGCAATTACTGATGCTAATGGCTACTATTTATTTAGTCCTAATGCTGGAACATCAACAGCAAGTAGTAAATATGGTGTTGTTGGTTTAACTGGTTTATCACAATATATTGTTCGTGTTCCAGATGTAACTGGTGTAGCAAAACAACTTGTGTTAGGTACCAAAAACTTAACCGTTTATGAGCAAGGAACTGATAGATCAGTTGATAGTGATGGTCAATTAGTACCAGAAGGTGCAGATGCATTATTAGCTGCTCCAGGTACAGGTGCTGATTTTGATGATGCTGACTTTGGATTCACTAGTGGTGGATCTGGCGGCGGCGGCGGCGGACCAGTAGGCGGCGGCGGCGGTGGTGGATTGGAAAGCCGTAGCTTGGGCGATGCCATTGCTAAGCGCATTTTCAATAAAGCCATCAATTCTGAAAATGGACCAGTTGACTATACCAAATTGCCTCAGGTTCAATTCAGAGACGTTCAAAATAGGGTACAAGGAACAGAGCCTTCTAAAGTAACCCTTACCAGCATTATGCCAGATATTAGTCCTAAAGGATATGTTGCTTACAACAGTTCTCCAAAGGATCTGATTAATATTACAAATGCTAAAGAAGTACTAGCCTTTGACTTTACCGCTAATAAAGAAGTAAAAGCGGTTGCTTTTGCAACCAAGACTTTGGGCGAATTGTATGATCACACCAAACCAATCTGTGATCGTTTGAAAGGTGCCACTTTATTGGGTGTTGAAACAGTAAAAGTGCAGGGTTTTGAATTTATTAAGTACAGTATCAAAAATGAAAATGGTCAAAATGAGTATGCAACAAGCTTTACTGTTGGTACTAAAACTGGTAGATCAAACTTCTCATTGCAGTCAATCTATTTGACTCAGGATTATGTGAATGATGAGACCATGTACAACTTCCAATTGTGGGCAGGTTCTACTACACTAGTTACTGATATGGTTACTGATATCTTAAATAAATTGAAAGCCATTGCTCCTGTTAATGTTATCAAGTCTAGCACATTGCCTAATACTTATGTAGAGTCTGGTAAGCGTGAAGGACAGAATTTGAACCTAGTAGTGAAGAATGCTACTTCTAATACCAGCGGATACTTCAAATTAGAAGACAAAGCTTCTGAAACTGCTGCAAGCACTGTAGTAAGGAACTTCCCTTTCACTATTAATGCAAATGGAAAGTCTAACGTAATAATTCCAATGGAAGACAAATACGAGAGCACTTTGACCATGTATGTAGGTGGAGAAGTAAAAGACGTAGTGTATATGTCTGATGGAACTTGGGCAGTTGATTACAACAAAGCATCAACAGTGTTGAGCAGCTTTAATGTAACCAATGATAACAAACGCACTATAACTGCTGATGAATATCCATTGTTCCGTAACGTAGAATTAAAAGCCAATACTTCAGAATTTGTATCGGTTATTAAATTGCTGAAAGCTGGGGGTACTGCAGTTGATTTGAACGCCTTTAAAGGTCTTAAGTTCTCTGCAAGCGGCGGATATAATATGCACGTAACTTTGGTGAAAAATGGTATTGTAAACTTTAAAGACCAATATTCAGCAGATGTAAGACTAGAGCAAGGACAACAGGATTACTATATTTCTTTGGATAATTTCAAATCAACGTATACAAGCGCCAAAATTGATGCCAAAGACATTAGTACTATCATCTTTGCAATAGAAGTTGGAACAGGTAGGAATAGCCCTATTAACTCAACTATTGCTAACGTAGCCTTTACCAAAGAAGACCTCAACTATTTGAGTAGCTTGAATGCTAAAGAAGTATCTGTATATCCTAACCCTGTAACAGGAAATAGGATTACGGTTAACTTCAGCAGTGCTAAAGCAGCTGAGTTGAGCCTAAGGGTAACTGATATGAATGGTAAGGTATTGACACTGAGACAAGTTCAGGCTGTAAAAGGTATGAATACAATTCAAGTGCCTGTATCTAATGGTCTAACTGGTGTACACCTGATTTCTCTAGATGGTGCTGACATCAAGTATAAGACTACTAAAGTGATGATCGCTAATTAATAGCTTTATAACAAATACCAAACGGCCAGTAGTAATACTGGCCGTTTGCTTTTAAGGTAGTTGATAAGAAGGGGAGTAGGATGGTAAACTAAGTTTAGGAAATGTCTTGAAGTGAAAGAGGAATCCCGCTAATAAAGCCTAAATTTGCCCTTCCAAATGTGGAAAAACAGGCAAAAAGGGTGTTTCCAAAAGGAGTTACCCTCCAAATGTGTAAAATTTAAATAAAAAAAGGCGATTAGGTATTGGTATTTTGCTGTTTTTCCCTACCTTTGCCGTCCCGAAAAAAATTAGAGTCATGGCAAGAGTATGTCAGGTTACAGGAAAAAAACCACAAACTGGTAATAGTGTTTCTCACTCAAACATTAAAACTAAGCGTCGTTTTCTGCCCAATTTACAAACAAAGCGTTTCTTTTTTGCTGAAGAAGACCGTTGGGTTACCCTTAAGGTTTCTACTGATGCTTTAAGAACAATCAACAAGAATGGTCTTTCAACTGTGATCAAGGAATTGAGACTGAACGGATCTAAGATCTAACTATTAACAAAGAAAACTACCTAATACAATGGCAAAGAAAGGTAACAGGGTTCAGGTGATCCTGGAATGCACAGAGCACAAGACCAGTGGAATGGCGGGTACAAGCCGTTATATCACTAAAAAGAACAAAAAGAATACCCCTGAGCGTATTGAACTGAAAAAGTACAATCCGATCTTGAAAAAAGTAACCGTTCATAAAGAAATTAAATAGTCATGGCAAAAGCAGCTTCAAAAAACGCTAAAATTAAAGATGCTAAGGCTTCTGCCGAGGCAAAAAACTGGACCAAAGTTATCAAGGCTGTAAGAAGCCCTAAGACTGGCGCATACACTTTCAAGGAAGCGATTGTGCACAAGGATAAGGTGAAGGATTACTTATCTGAGAAATAATTGGTACCCTAACAATATTGAAAAGCTTTCCCTTTTTTAGGGAAGGCTTTTTGTATTTAGTCTAGACCAAAAGGCAACTATTTATAGCCATTTAACCACAACCGTTATGAGCTTTTTAGGAAAACTGTTTGGGAAAAAAGAAAAAGAGAGTCTTGACCAAGGTTTGCAAAAAACCAAGGAAGGATTCTTAGCCAAAATCACCAAAGCCATTGCTGGTAAAACCAGTATTGATGATGAGGTCTTGGATAATTTAGAAGAAGCCTTGGTGGGGGCCGATGTAGGTATTGAAACTACCATCCAAATCATTGAGCGCATTGAGAAAAGGGCCAAAACCGATAAATACCTCAATACGGCTGAATTAAACCGCATTTTGCAGGAAGAGATTAAAGCTGTTTTGGTAGATGCACCTGAAGACGCTTACAAAAGCTTTACGGCTCCTGCAGGTAAGAAACCTTATATAATCTTAGTGGTTGGTGTTAATGGTGTAGGAAAGACTACCACCATTGGTAAACTAGCCCATCACTATAAAGCCGCTGGCATGAATGTTTTATTAGGCGCGGCCGATACTTTTAGAGCAGCAGCAGTGGATCAACTAACCATTTGGAGTGAAAGAGTGGGAGTGCCCATTGTCAAACAAGCCATGGGTTCTGACCCTAGTGCTGTTGCATATGATACGGTAGCATCTGCCATTGCCAAAGGCTCAGACGTGGTATTAATAGATACTGCCGGAAGGTTGCACAATAAATTGCACCTGATGGAGGAATTGAGTAAGATTAAAAGGGTTATTCAAAAACTCATCCCTGACGCCCCGCATGAAGTGATGTTGGTATTAGATGGATCAACTGGTCAAAATGCCGTTGAACAAGCAAGGCAATTTACTGCTGCCACAGATGTAACAGCATTATCCATTACCAAATTAGATGGTACAGCAAAAGGTGGTGTAGTACTAGCCATTGCCAATCAATTCAAGATTCCGGTAAAGTATATTGGTGTTGGAGAAAAAATAGAAGATTTAATCCTCTTTGATAAGGATGAATTTGTAGATAGTTTGTTTAAATTAGCAAACTAAAAAATTCAAAACACTGATTATGAAAAAGATCATTCTTGCTTGCCTGCTAATTGTAGGTGCTTCAACAGCTTCAAATGCCCAATTGGGTGACCTGACCAAACAAGCCAGTTCATTGGCAGGAACTGCGGGTTTTGATGTAAACAAATTGACCAGTGGCATCATGGGCAAATTAACTCCAGGCTTAGCTTTGACTGCTTTACAACAACCTAAAGTAACTGAAGCGGTTTCTGGTTTCTTGGGTAAGAAAGCCAATATTCTTGGTTTATTAAAATCTGATCCTACCAAGTATGCTAGCCAGTTTGGAACCTTATTCAAAGGTTTAACAGGCAGTTTGGGTGGAATATTAGGCAAGGATCAAATGACCAAGTTCTTGGGAATGAAACCCGCTACCAATAACCCAACCAACGTATTGTCTAACCTGTTCTTCTAGACAAAAATAACTACAGTAACCCCGGTTATTGTTTTAACATAAAAGCCGTCCGAATAGGGCGGCTTTTAGCTTTTATAGGGATTCTAATCAATAGAATCTTGTAACAGAAAGAATCTTAGTAAAATTGGTTAAAGCTTAAAAGGTATATCGGATACCTAATCCTCCCCAACCACCCTGAAAATTGGGTTGGCTGATTAATACAAAAGAAGGCTGCCAGTCAAAGCTCAAGTTTAAGGGTGCGCCTTTTACTTTATAGTCTATTCCTAGTACGCCATCAATACCCATGCTAAATCCTTCTGGACGTACCCCAATATCTTGCCAGTGGTCGTTTCCAAATCCAAAGTGTCCACCACCTCCAATATACCATTGTAGTCCTTCAACCGAACCTAATGGGTTATGGATTTCATAGAGTCCAGTAAATCGCACCATGTCTTTGGTAAAAAAGCCCAAACCTTCAATGGCTTGATTGCTTTTAAGAAAATGTTTCACACTCACAGCACCAGGATAAATTTTTACCCCCAATGAAGTGGTATAATTACTCCCATTGTTCTGTTGAGCATGGGAAGAAAGTATGCCCAATACAAAGCACACCAATAGAATCTGTTTTTTCATGGATTGTTTTTTAATACACCCAAAAAATCATGCCAAACCCTGTTTTGCCCACATTGAAAGAATAGTTAAGATTTTCGTGCCGGTCTTTTGGTTTATTATTTAGGTTTGTAGCATGCATTCATTCAAAGAGTTAGTAGCAGAATTTGCCAATCATTTTGCGGTAAGACATTTTCCGGAGTCTCCCGCTAGTTTGTATGACCCAGGAGAATATTTTCTAGCCCTAGGTGGTAAAAGGGTAAGACCTGTCATGTGTCTTATGGGGAATGAACTATTTGACAATATTCATGCAGATGCTTATTCTGTAGCAACAGCCATTGAGCTCTTCCATAATTTCACTTTAATCCATGACGATATTATGGACGCAGCACCCTTGCGTAGGGGTATGGAAACCGTTCACAAAAAATATGGCGATAGTACCGCTCTCTTAACAGGAGACGTAATGATGATTCAGGCATATGAGTACTTGAATAAGATTCATCCATCTCACTTGCCGCAGATTCTGCATTTGTTTAACAAGACAGCAAGAGAGGTATGTGAAGGGCAGCAATTAGACATGGATTTTGAAAAACAAGAACAAGTTTCATTGGATGAATACTTAAACATGATCAGTTTAAAAACATCGGTTTTATTGGCGGCTAGTTTAGAAATGGGGGCCATATTAGGAGGCTCTGGTGGAGGCAATAGGCAACACTTATATGCATTTGGAAAGAACCTTGGAATTGCTTTTCAAATTCAAGACGATTATTTAGATGCCTTTGGCAATCCAGAAAAATTTGGAAAAGATGTTGGTGGAGATATTCGTCAGAATAAGAAAACCTTTTTGTTGTTACACGCTTTGGAAGTTGCAAGTCCTGAACAAAAGGCCCAATTACAGCAATTGATGCAAGACAATCCCGCAGACAAAGTGAGCCAAGTATTAGCCATCTTTAAAGCTTGTAATGTTGACCAATGGGCTAATGAACTCAAAGAAAAATATTTACAAACAGCCCTGCAACACTTAGAAGATATTGCCGTGGTCTCTTCTAGAAAACAACCATTAAAAGAATTGGCAGATTTTCTGATTCAAAGAGAACACTAATTATCTCTAAATCCATTCAGGTCATTCCATTTTTATCCATTAATTTGAGGCAAACAATTACACATGTCTAATTCACTGTTTAGAAAGAAGTCTTTAGAAACCATTCAAAAAGATTATGACGCGGGTTTGTTAGACGGTCATGGTTCCGATATGAAAAAAATATTGGGGGTGAAAGACCTGACTTTTATGGGTGTGGCTGCTGTAATTGGAGCAGGTATATTCTCTACCATTGGAACTGCCGCTTTTAATGGAGGACCAGGTGTGATCTTCTTGTTCTTGATTACCGCAGTGACTTGTGGATTTACTGCTTTATGTTACGCTGAATTTGCTTCACGTGTGCCTGTTTCTGGAAGTGCTTATACCTATTCCTATGTAACTTTTGGTGAGATGATTGCCTGGATCATTGGATGGGCCCTAATCTTAGAATATGCCATTGGTAATGTGGTGGTGGCCATTTCTTGGAGTGCATATTTTAATAACCTACTCAAAGCCATTCATATTGAATTACCAGAATGGTTAACCATTGGACACCAAACTGCTTCAATGGCTTATGATGCAGCCATCGCCGCAGGCAAACCAGTAACGGATTTGGTTTATACCAATGCGCCTGAAATTTTGGGTTTTAAATTCATTATTAACCTTCCAGCTTTTGTCATTGTGTGTTTGATTACCGTGTTGGCATATATTGGAATCAGTGAAAGTAAGAAGAGCGCCAACTTTATGGTGGGATTGAAAATTGTAGTCTTGATTTTTATTGCCATTATTGGGTTCTGGTATATTTTTTCTGAAGGCACCACGGCCAATTGGAGTCCTTTTTTACCCAATGGAATGACGGGAGTACTCAAAGGTGTTTCTTCTGTATTCTTCGCATATATAGGCTTTGATGCCATTTCTACAACTGCGGAAGAATGCGCTAACCCCAAACGGGATCTACCAAGAGGTATGATGTATTCCTTGCTTATTTGTACCGTTATTTATATTGTAACCACTTTGGTGATTACTGGTATGGTGAATTACAAAGAATTTGAAGGTGTGGCCGATCCACTTGCATTTGTGTTTGAAAAAATCAACATGCAAAAAATTGGCTTTATTATTTCTTTGAGCGCAGTTATTGCTAGTACCAGTGTCTTGATAGTATTTCAAATTGGTCAACCTAGAATCTGGATGAGTATGAGCCGGGATGGTTTGTTGCCAAAGAAATTTAGCACATTGAGTCCCAAATTTAAAACACCAGGTTTTGCAACCATCATGACCGGGATCTTAGTGGGTACACCAGTGCTCTTTATTGATGATAAACTCATGACCGATCTAACCAGTATTGGAACCTTATTTGCTTTTGTACTAGTTTGTGGTGGGGTATTGGTCTTGCCAAGATTGGAAAAGGAACCTGGTAAATTTCAATTGCCTTATGTGAATGGTAAATTCATTGTGCCCTTGATTGCACTGAGTTTTGTTTTCTTATTTAAAGAAAGAATATTCCAAGATATTAGCAATATTGCCAGCGTTGGTTATCAAGAGATCTTATTCCTTGTCTTTGTTCTAGCGGCATTAATTACTGCTACCCTAAGTTTTCTACGTAATTATTCC
>CALRXZ020000141.1:0-10170 GCA_943372255.1 Chitinophaga pinensis | reverse complement strand
CTTATTAATTGCCATTGCCTTTAGTTTTAGCACTGTTTCTAAGGCCAGTGCTGGACCAGATGATATTTTGGGAATCTGGTTAAATTCAACGGGAAAGGGACAAATTCAGATCTTCAAACAGGGTAATGCCTATTTTGGCAAATTGGTTTGGCTAAAAGAACCCAATGATGAAACAGGTAAACCCAAAACAGATAAAAACAATCCAGATGCCAATTTAAAATCCAAACCAATTTTGGGTTTACAGATTTTGAAAGGTTTTCAATTTGACAAAGACGAATGGAATGGCGGTAAAATTTATGATCCTCAAAATGGTAAGGAATACAAGTGTTATATAAAAATGAAAGATGCCAATACGCTCTTGGTTAGAGGCTATATTGGCATCTCATTAGTGGGTAGAACAGATACTTGGACCCGAATTAAATAAACTTATAAAACACCTTTGGTAGAAGGCAGGTGATTGGAGAATGGATCTCTTTTTACCGCCATGCGAATGGCTTTGGCAAATGCCTTAAAAATGACTTCTATTTTATGGTGTTCATTGTCTCCTTTACAACTAATATTCAGGTTGCATTTGGCACCATCGCTAAAGCTCTTGAAAAAATGGTAGAACATTTCAGTAGGCATTTCTCCAATTTTTTCACGGCTAAAACTAGCGTCCCAAACCAACCAATTTCTACCACCAAAATCAATCAATACTTGGGCAGATGCTTCATCCATGGGTAGGGCAAAGCCATAGCGTTCCATACCTCTCTTGTCGGCTAATGCCAAAGCAAAAGCTTCTCCCAAAGCAATCCCTGTATCTTCAATAGTATGGTGTTCGTCTATATGTAAATCGCCCTTGGTGTGCACGGTTAAATCCAATTTGCCATGACGCGCAATCTGGTCAAGCATATGGTCAAAAAAGCCCAAGCCTGTTTGAATATCGGCTTTGCCGGAACCATCTAAATTTAACTCCACATGGATCTTGGTTTCATTGGTATTGCGCTCATGTACTACTTGTCTAAGCCCCAATTTTAGAAAGCGATAAATCTCTTCCCATTGCAGGGTTTCAAGTGCCACTGTTTCTTTTAAAGCATCCATACTATCGGCCACTTCTGCCCCACCCAAATTGGGATCCGCATTAAGCCAAATGGCTTTGGCACCAAGGTTCTTGGCCAATTGCACGTCAGTAATCCTGTCTCCAATTACATAGCTATTAGCCAAATCATATTTGTTATCATCTAAATAGGCCGTTAACATGCCCGTTGCTGGTTTGCGTGTGGGTAGATTTTCATGCGGAAAGCTTCTATCAAAATGCGCTGCAGCAAAATGAATCCCTTCATTGGCTAAGGTTTCCATAATAAAATCCTGAACAGGCCAAAAAGTTTTTTCTGGAAAAGAAGCCGTACCCAAACCGTCTTGGTTACTCACCATGACTAATTCATAATCCAACTCTTTGGCAATTAAACCTAGGTATTGAAATACCGAAGGATAAAAACTAAGTTTTGAAAAATCATCAATTTGGTAAGTGGGTGGGGCTTCATTGATAATGGTTCCATCCCGGTCAATAAATAAAATCCTGCGCATGTTATTTCAATTTTGCTCTGACAGCTTTTACTTCAGCAGCGGTGACAGCAGAAGCTTTATTGCTCCAACTGTTTCTAATATAGGTGAGCACATCGGCAATTTGTTGGTCTTTTAAATCTGCGTGCCCTGCCATATTGTTTGAATAATACTCTCCGTCTATTTCTACCCTATCTGAATAGCCCTTTAACACAATGCGAATCAGTTTTGCTTTATCGGCTGCAATCACAGCAGATGCTCCATCTAAGGGCGCGTTTAAATGCGGCACTCCACCACCATCTACTTGATGACAGGCCAAACACCTACTCAGATAAATAGCTTTGCCATTATCCATCACCGATTTGCTAATGGGGCTTTGCGCCCATAGATTGGCAACCAGACATACCAATACCATCATCAAAAATATCCTTGTCTTTTTCATAACTATTTACCGTTGTACATGATTCTGTAAATAGTTCCCTTACTGTCATCTGTTACATACAATGAACCATCTGGTCCCTGGGCCAATCCGCAAGGACGGTGTTGCGCTCCCCTTGTTCCAGTAACCACTTCAACACCTGCAAATCCATTGGCAAAGATTTCCCATTGTCCAGTTGGTTTGCCGTTTTCAAAAGGCACAAATGCTACATAATAACCTTCCTGAGGCAAAGGTGCTCTATTCCAAGAACCATGGAATGCTACAAACGCACCATTCTTGTATTTTGCTGGAAATTGATTACCCGTATAGAACAAGAGTGCATTCGGCGCCATATGCGCTGGGAATGCTATGGCAGGGTCTTGAAAAGCAGGATCTGTAGATACTTTTTTTCCATCACCACCATATTCTGGAGCCACTATTTTTTGCTTCATTTCAGGATCATAATAGATATAAGGCCATCCTGCATTACTACCCTCTTTTAGGGCATACATGGTTTCTGCAGGTTTTTCAGCATTGGCTTTTTCATCATATAAATCTGGGAATAAATCGTGCAACTGATCCCTACCGTGTTGCATCACAAATAATTGGTTATTCTGTTTGTTCCAATCAAGACCAACTACATTGCGCAAACCAGTGGCAAATCTTTTACCATCGCCATAGGTTTGGTTAGATTTTTCTGCGTCAAATTTCCAGATGCCACCAGCGGAATCCAAAATGGGGCAAGGCATCATTCCTTTTGAACCCTTGGCCCTGTCTTTTTCCTGGCAAGAATTGGAGAATGCACCAATATTCACATAGATATTTCCCTTACCATCCAAGGCAATAGACTTTGACTCGTGCTGCCTTCTATTAATTAATCCAGTAATGATTTTTTGGGGAGACATGGGATTTACCAAAGACCCATCCGGGGTTAACATATATCTATATACTTCTTCATCCGAAGATGCATACAACCATTTACCACTGATGGCAATGCCAGTTCCGCCAAATTCGCCAAAACTGCCTTTTTCTTCTGCCCTTCCGTCTCCATCATTATCGCGTAGCACCACAATACCTTTTCCATTTACCAAACGGGAAAGCTTTACATAAATAGTTCCTTTGTCAGTAATGGCTATATGTCTTGCCCTTCCAATACTATCTGCCACTTTTAAAGCCCCAAAACCAGCTGGCAATTTCAAACCAGCATTGTCTGCGTCTGGCATAATGACTTTGTTGGCCATCTTGGTTGAATCGCTAGAATGGGCAAATAATTGGGTAATAGAAAGGCCAAGGGCCATTAGGCATAATGAAATGCTTTTTCTCATGTTGGTTGTTTTGTGGGTTTGCTTAACTGCTTGCGCAATGAAATTACAAATCAAAACAGAATTATTCGGGGATTGTTTGTGAAGCATACCAATCCTGCATTGCGTCTACCAAATCTGTATTTTCTTTTTCGGTACCAATGGTGATTCGCAAACAGTCTTCACAGAGTTGCACTGAGCTGCGATCTCTAACTACAATTCCTTTGGTCAATAAGAATTCATAGATTTTTCTGGCTTCTGCAATTTTGACTAATATAAAATTGGCATCAGAAGGATATACTTTTTCTACTGTTGGCATGGATTCAAAAACTTCTACCAGCGCCTCACGCATGTCTACCAAGATTTTGATCATGTCTTTTACCTGACCCAATTCTTCCATGGCTTTTAATGCCAGTTCCTGGGTCACTTGGTTAATATTATAAGGTGGCTTCACTTTGTCCATCACTTCCAGAATTTCTTTAGAAGCAAAAGCCATTCCCAATCTAAGTCCTGCCAAACCCCAGGCCTTGCTAAAAGTTTGGAGAACTACCAGGTTAGGATAATCCACCAAGTCTTGGATAAAAGACTGCTGTTTGGCAAAATTGATATAGGCTTCATCAATGACCACAATGCCATTAAAATTGTTCAAGACCATTTCAATATCGGCCCTATTCAGGCTATTTCCGGTTGGATTATTGGGAGAACAGATCCAAATGAGTTTGGTATTGGCGTCTATTAGGGTTTCTAAATGTGCCAGGTTTAGCTGAAAATCAGGCAGCAGGGGTGCTCTTTTCAGGGCGATATTATTGATATTGGCACTTACTTCATACATGCCATAAGTAGGTGGGCAGATTATGGCATTGTCCTTACCCGGTTCACAGAAGCATCTATACAATAGGTCAATACATTCATCACTACCATTTCCCAGAAAAATATGTTCTGGGGCAATACCCTTAATCTGACTCAGGGCTTTTTTAACAGCTTGCTGGTGTGGATCTGGGTATCGGTTATACCATTTTTTCAAAGGGGAACCCAGGCTGTTTTCATTGGCATCTAGAAAAACGCTGGCTTCACCACTAAACTCATCCCTTGCCGATGAATAGGCTTTTAGGGTTTTAATATTCTCTCTAATCAGTTTGTCTAATTGGAACATGATGTATAAGTCAAAATTAAAAAGTCAAAAATCAAAATATAAGTAGCCAAATACTATGCATTAGTCTTTTAAATAATTTAAGCGAACATTGACTGCATTAGCATGGGCGTCTAGTCCCTCGGCCATGGCCATTAAGGTCACTGTAGACGCAATGCCTTTTAATCCAGCCGAGCTAAGTTGCTGAAAAGTGATTTTCTTGACAAAGCTGTCTACACTTACCCCACTATAGGCCCTAGCATATCCATTGGTGGGCAGGGTATGGTTGGTACCACTGGCGTAATCCCCTACAGACTCGGGTGAATAATGACCCAAGAAGATGGATCCTGCATTAACTACCTGCTCGGCCAAAAGCTCTGGTTGGGCCGTGGCAATGATTAAATGTTCGGCTGCATAGGCATTTACAAGGCCTAAACCCTGTTCCATAGTTTCAATTAAAATACAAGTACTATTATCTAATGATTTGATTGCCAAATCTTTTCTAGATAATTTATCTAATTGCATTTCTAATTCTTTTTCTACAGCATTGGCCAAGTCCAAAGAAGTAGTTACCAACAACACCTGACTATCTGACCCGTGTTCTGCCTGACTTAAGAGGTCGGCTGCAATAAAAGCGGGGTTAGCCGTAGCGTCTGCCAATACACAAACCTCACTTGGGCCTGCTGGCATATCAATGGCAATTCCCTCTTGCTGCACCAATCGCTTGGCGCAAGTCACGTATTGGTTACCTGGTCCAAAAATTTTACTCACTTTAGGTATACTTTGGGTGCCATACGCCATGGCCCCAATGGCTTGTACACCCCCAATTTTGTAGATTTTCCGAATCCCCACCAATTGCGCAGCAAATAGAATAGCAGGATGCAATCCACCCAACTTATCAGGAGGAGAACAAAGTATAACTTCTTTACAACCAGCAATTTGAGCAGGTATACCTAACATTAAAATAGTAGAGAACAAGGGTGCTGAACCACCTGGAATATAAAGCCCAACCCTTTCAATACCCACAGATTTGCGCCAACATTTAACCCCAGGCATGGTTTCTACCACCACTGGCTCGGATACTTGAGACTGGTGAAACAATCGAATATTCTTGGCTGCTTGTTCTATGGCTTGCTTTAACTCGGAGGGTAAAGCCGCTATTGCTGCGGCAATCTCAGACTCTGTTACCAGTTGATCTTCACTTGAGAGGGTAATCCCGTCAAATTGTTGGGTATAGCGCAGAACAGCCGCATCTCCTTCTTGTTGAATCGCATTCAATACAGATAATACTTTTGTCTCTAAGGCCTTGTCATCCAGTGCTGGTCTTTGTAAAAGTCCTGTCCAGTCTTGAACGGGCGGATTCTTGACTATTCTCATATTATACAATCATTTTTTCAATTGGCACTACCAAGATTCCTTGGGCACCAGCTTCTTTTAATTGTTCAATTATATCCCAGAATTCATTCTCTTTCAGCACACTATGAACACTACTCCATCCCGGTTCAGCCAGAGGCAATACGGTTGGGCTTTTCATACCAGGCAGTAAAGAAATGATCTTATCTAAGTTGGTATTAGGTGCATTTAATAAGATGTATTTGTTGTTTTTGGCCTTTTTCACAGCTTGAACCCTAAACAGCAATCTGGCTAGGGTCTGAGATTTCTCTTCTGTTAATTGTAGGTTTTGAATTAAAACTGCTTGGGATTCCAATATGGTTTCCACTTCTTTTAACCCATTCATGAAAAGGGTTGAACCACTACTTACAAGATCACAGATAGCATCGGCTAAGCCAATACCTGGTGCAATCTCTACCGAACCACTGATCTCATGGATTTCTCCATTTACTTGGTTTTTGTTCAAATACTGTTTTACCAACACCGGATAACTAGTGGCAATTCGTTTATTGTCTAAAAACTGGGGACCAGTATAATCTTCTCCTTTGCGGATAGCAATACAAAGTCGGCATTTGCCAAAGCCCAGCTTCTCTCCCACTTTTACCTGCTTGTTTTTCTCATAGACCACATTCTCACCCACAAATCCAATATCGGCCACGCCGTCTTCTACGTATTGGGGAATATCATCATCCCTTAAAAAAAAGACTTCAATGGGAAAATTGCTGGCTTCTGCCTTTAATTTATTAACACCATTACTAATGTCTATTCCACATTCCTTTAAAAGTTTCATGGAATCATCATGGAGTCTGCCACTTTTCTGAATGGCCAACCTTAATTTCTGTGTTTCATTCTTGCTTGTTGTCATAACCTCATTTTTAATATCCCCCAAGGGGTAAAAATAAAAAAGCCTACCCTAGGGTAAGCTTTTCAATGTTTTATATGAACACAAAACACCAACAGCCTACCGCTTGGGTAAGTAATGATGATGGTGGATATGTGTAACTGGCTTCATTGTTCCACAAAACTAATGGGATATTCCATTAAAGGCAAATTTATTTCGAATTTCTGTTGAAGGGATGGTAATGACTTAGCTCCATTTGTCAATTGAACTATCATTGAATTTGATTTATAGTTAACTTCCAAACGCAAAAATCAAATAGCATGTTTCGATTACTACTAATAGGTCTTGGCCTTTTTTCCTTTTGCCTAACAAGCACTGCTCAAAAAACCAGAAAATTGGTTTGGAGTGATGAATTCAATTATAAGGGGTTACCTGACCCAAAAAAATGGAACTATGACACCGGTGGGCATGGCTGGGGAAACAATGAATTACAATACTATACCTATCAGCAACAAAAGAATGCTAGAGTTGAAAATGGTCATTTGATTATTGAAGCTCATAAAGAAAAGCTAGGTAAGTATACTTATAGTTCTGCACGTTTGGTGACAAAGGGCAAGGGTGATTGGACCTATGGTAAATTGGAGATTAGGGCAAAAATCCCAGATGGATTAGGCACTTGGCCTGCCATTTGGATGCTGGCTTCTACTACCCCACTCAAATGGCCGGACGATGGTGAAATAGACATTATGGAACATGTGGGATATGACCAAGGTGTTTTGCACGGAACCATCCATACTAAAAAATATAATCACATGATTGGAACCCAAAAAGCGGGAATCATTACGGTTAAAGACATTTGTCAAGCATTTCATACTTATCAATTAGAGTGGGATGCAGAAACCATTAAAATTGGCATGGATAACAATTACTATTTCACTTATAAAAATGAGCATTCAGATAAAACAGCTTGGCCATTTGACCAACCCTTTCATCTCTTACTAAATTTAGCCGTTGGTGGAAACTGGGGTGGTGCTAAAGGCGTTGACGAAAAAGTATTTCCCAAACGCATGGAAATTGATTTTGTAAGAGTCTATCAATAACATATAAAACTTCAACTATGAGCAATACCAAACAATTACTAACTGCCTTATGCTTCCTATTGCTTGGAACAGGGCTATGGGCGCAGGACGCCATGAGTTATCAAGTTCCGCCAAAAGATATTGCGGACCTTTTATTAGCAAAACCTACTCCGGGTGTAAGCATCAATGGCAATGCCAGTTGGATGCTACTCAGCGAGCGTAATTCTTACCCAACCGTAGAAGAATTGGGCCAACCCGAACTAAGGATTGCTGGCCTTAGGTTGAACCCTAATAATTTCTCACCAAGCAGGGGGTCTTATATCAACAATTTTATCTTGAAAAATATCAAGACCAATCAGGAATTTAAAGTGAGTGGATTACCCGCTAATTTATTAGGCGGATTCCCATCTTGGAACCCTTCTGAAACCAAGATTGCCTTTACCAATACCACCGCTACCGGTGTTGATTTGTATGTAATTGATGTAGCTACTCAAAAAGCAATTAAAATCAATAAAAAAGCAGTGAATACTGTTTTGGGAAATGCTTTTTCCTGGTTAGATGACAATACCATATTGTATAAAGCAACTACCCAAAGCGCAGCTGCTGCTCCAAAAAAATCCATTACACCCAAGGGACCAACAATTCAACAAAACTTGGGCAAAGCTGCCCCTAGTGCTACATTCCAAGACTTGATCAAGAGCCCTTATGACGAACAATTATTTGAATTCTATGCAACCGCACAATTAATTCAAAATAAAAATGGCGTTGAAACTGCAATTGGCAAACCCGGTCTTCTGGCTTCTTTTATTTTGTCTCCAGATAAAAAATACTTGTTACAAAGAACTATTCGCAAGCCATTTTCTTATTTGGTTACGGCTCAAGGATTTCCATCTACACTTAGCATTACAGACTTAAAAGGAACTACAGTAAAAGTATTGGCAGAACTACCTTCTAGTGAAGGAACACCATCTGGATATGACAATACCCAAAATGTTCCTCGAGCATTTGACTGGAGAGATGATGAAGCGGCAACCATTACTTGGGCCATGCCTTTAGACTCCGGTTTAATCAAAAACAAAGTGGAATTCCATGATGCAGTTTATGCATTGAATGCTCCTTTTACTGGCTCTGCAAAAGAACTGTTCAAAACAAAATTCCGTTATGCCGGAACTAGTTGGGGCGATGCAACGCTTGCTTTGGTGCAAGAAAATTCAAGAACCCGCCAAATGCGCAGGGTTAGTCGCTATAATAGTACAACCAATAGTTTGGAACTCTTGTTTGAACGCAATCAAACGGATGCCTATAATGACCCAGGCACCCCTGTTACTACCAAAAATGCATTTGGCAGACAAGTGATTCAAACCATAGAAAATGATAAAAAATTGTTGATGAACAATACAACCGGTTCTTCAGCAAAAGGCGATCTTCCCTTCTTGGCCAAATTTGACCTAAGCAGCAAACAGAATGAAATTATCTGGCGTTGTGCCGAGGGTAGTTATGAATTTGTGGCAGAAGTTTTGGACGCCAATAAATTGGTGTTGATTACCAGAAAGGAATCTCAAAAAGAAGTACCCAACTACTATTTGAAAAACCTGATGCTGCGTATTGCTGACCAGCCTTTGACCAATTTTGCCAACCCATATCCACAATTGGATGGTGTTTCTAAGCAAAAAATCTCTTATAAAAGAGCAGATGGAGTTGACCTAACTGGGGATCTCTATTTGCCAAAAGGTTATAATAAAGAAAAAGACGGCTTACTACCTGTTTTAATGTGGGCTTATCCCCGCGAGTTCAATAGTGCTGCAGATGCCGCCCAAGTAAGAGGATCTCAATCTAGGTTTACCACAATCAGTTGGGCTTCTCCTATTTTCTATGTAACCCAAGGATTTGCCGTGCTAGACAATGCAGAATTTCCTATTGTAGCCGCAAGTGCAGACAAAAAACCCAATGATAATTTTGTAGCTCAATTGCAAATGAATGCTGAAGCTGCTATTAATAAATTAGCAGACCTGGGTGTTGGCGATAGAAAACGCGTGGCTGTTGGCGGACATAGTTATGGCGCATTTATGACTGCTAATTTGCTAGCACACACTAGCTTATTTAAAGCAGGTATTGCTCGTAGTGGTGCTTATAACAGAACCCTTACACCGTTTGGATTCCAAAATGAAGACCGTACTTATTGGCAAGCACCTCAGCTCTATTTTGAAATGAGTCCTTTTAGCTATGCTAATAATATCAAGACCCCTATTTTGCTAATTCATGGAGATAGTGATGACAACCCAGGTACATTCCCCATTAATAGTGAGCGCCTATACAATGCTGTAAAAGGTCATGGTGGAACCGTGAGATTTGTATTCTTACCTTATGAAGCACATAGTTATCGTGGCAAGGAAAACTTGTTACACATGCTTTGGGAACAAAACCAATGGCTGGATAAGTACGTGAAGAATGCAAAATAATTAGCTTCA
>CALRXZ020000140.1:0-10196 GCA_943372255.1 Chitinophaga pinensis | reverse complement strand
AAATTTGGGTAAACTCTTATTTAGTGATTATGTAGTGCCATTTGAAATAACCAGTGTACTCTTTTTAAGTGCCATGATTGGTGCCATAGTTATTGGAAAAAAAGAATAATTAGCCTTGTAAAAAAAATCATTCACCTGCAGCAATGCAGTAATTTATAGAGACCATGCCAATACAATATTATATCTACCTAAGTTTAGCCCTATTCAGCATTGGGATTATTGGGGTACTTACACGCCGCAATGCCATCATTGTGTTTATGTGCATTGAACTTATGCTGAATTCTGTAAACCTTTTGTTGGTTGCATTTTCCAAAATGCACCTGGCTTTTGCCATGGCCAATGATAAAACGGCAACCACTGTAGGTACCGATGGTCAATTATTTGTGTTCTTTATCATGGTAGTAGCAGCTGCAGAAGTAAGTGTGGGGCTTGCCATTATTGTGATGTTGTACAGAAATACGCATTCGGTTGATATTAACTTTTTGAACAGATTGAAAAACTAAAATCAGGGAACAACTTTTAATTTTTATAAAAGCATTTCCCGCTAGAAAGATATTATGAGCAAACTAGTTTATTTGATTCCGCTGTTTCCCCTGCTCGGTTTCCTAATCAACGGATTGGGTCGGAAGAACCTATCTAAATCCCTGATTGGAATTGTGGGCTCTGGGGCTGTATTGGCATCCTTTGTGGTAAGTGTATTGGTTTTCTTAGACGTGAAGTCTAATGGTGCATCGGTAGTGACACTGTTTCCTTTCATTGATGTTAAAGGATTGGTGATTCCATTTGCCTTTCAGGTAGACCAATTGTCTTCTCTGTTTTTGCTAATCATTACCGGAATTGGATTTTTAATTCATCTCTATTCTACTGCTTATATGCATGAAGAAGAGAACCAACACTATGGTAGGTATTTTGCTTACCTGAATTTGTTTGTGTTCTCCATGTTGTTATTGATTCTTGGTTCTAACTATGTGATCATGTTTATTGGTTGGGAAGGCGTTGGTCTTTGCTCTTATTTGCTGATTGGTTATTGGTTTAAAAACAATGACTATAACTATGCAGCTAAGAAAGCCTTTATCATGAACCGTATTGGTGACCTTGGATTTTTATTGGCTGTATTTTGGTTGATCTTCAAATTAGGAACGGCTACCTACACAGATGTGTTTAGCGCAGCTAGTTTGGCTAAATTATCTGCCTTTGATATTACAGCTATCACTACTTTGTTATTTGTAGGTGCCATGGGTAAGAGTGCACAGATTCCTTTGTATACTTGGTTACCCGATGCCATGGCGGGTCCTACACCTGTTTCTGCCTTGATCCACGCTGCAACCATGGTTACTGCTGGTATCTATATGATTGCACGTAGCAATATCCTCTATACCATGGCGCCAGGTACACAAACACTGGTAGCAATTGTTGGTTTGGCTACGGCTATTTTTGCAGCCACCATTGCCCTCAAGCAAAACGATATTAAAAAAGTATTGGCTTATTCTACTGTTAGCCAGTTGGGTTATATGTTTCTTGGATTAGGTGTTGGAGCTTATACTGGTGCCGTATTCCATGTAATGACCCATGCATTTTTTAAAGCCTTGTTATTCTTGGGCGCAGGTTCAGTTATTCATGCCATGCATCACGAACAAGATATTCGCAAAATGGGTGGATTGAAAAAATACTTGCCCATTACACATATCACATTCTTATTGGCTTGTTTGGCCATTGCAGGTATTCCTCCCTTCTCTGGTTTCTTCTCTAAAGACGAAATCTTGATGGCGGCTTATGGCAAAAATCCGCTCTATTATTATGTTGGATTGGGTGGTGCGCTTATGACTGCTTTTTATATGTTCCGTTTGTATACCCTAACTTTCTTAGGCGGGTTTAGAGGAACGCATGAACAAGAACATCATTTGCATGAGAGTCCTGCTGCTATGACTATTCCATTGATTGTCTTAGCCTTTCTTTCTGTTGTTGGTGGTTTGATTGGTATTCCAGAATTATTTGCCAAAGACGCTCATAGTTTAGAACATTTCTTGGCTCCTATTTTTGCTGGTTCTGCGGCTATTGCAGAAGCGCATCATGTAGATGCTTCTCAAGAGTGGATTTTATTAGGCGTTTCTACGTTACTAATTATTGCAGTAATTGTATATGCCCTTAATAGCTTTAAAAAATACCAAGCTAATAGTTCAGAAAATACGGGTGTTGCCAAATTACTTGAAAACAAATGGTATGTAGATGAATTATACAATGCCGTAATTGTAAATCCTTTACACCATCTTGCTGGTTTCTTTAAAAATATTATTGAGAAAAATCTAATTGATGGCGCGGTAAATGGCGTTGGCCGATTGGTAGGATATAGTTCCCGTCAATTGCGTTTGGTTCAAAGTGGTCAAGTAGGTAATTATTTAATCATCATGGTATTGGCCATTGTAGTGTTTATCTTGATCTGGTTCAATGACCTTACCATTGTTTATTATCTGACTCGTTTATTTAAAATGGCCTAGTAGCATTAAAGAAATAATATGATTCCTCTATTACTCATATCCATTCCATTGCTTAGCGGACTAGCAGTATTGCTGCTAAAAGATTCGCCAGCATCCAAGGCCTTGGCCCTGGTATCTTCTATTGCAACACTGGCATTGGCCTTGGTAGCAGTTTTTAGCAAAGGTGCACTTCATTATGACGCAGCTTGGTTACCAGCATTGGGAAGCAGGTTTAGTTTAATGCAAGACGGCATGGCAAAAATGCTTTGTCTATTAACCGCCATTTCTTTTCCGGTTGTATTTGCAGCTACCTATAACAATAGCTATCAAAAGTCAGGATCTTTTTATGGCTTAATGCTTTTAACACAAGCTGGTTTAATGGGTGTGTTCTTAGCATCAGACGCATTGTTGTTTTATTTCTTCTGGGAATTAGCTTTAATACCTGTTTACTTTCTTTGCTCAATCTGGGGTGGTGAACGTAGAATTGCGGTTACTTTCAAATTCTTTATCTATACGTTTGTTGGTTCCTTGTTAATGTTGATTGGGATTCTCTATGTTTATTCCAAAACAGCCGATCACAGTTTTGCTTTGGAATCTTTCTACCATGTAAAATTGATGGCAAAGGAACAAGCTTATGTGTTTGCACTATTCTTTATTGCTTTTGCTATTAAAATGCCCATCTTCCCGCTACATACTTGGCAGCCTGATGCTTATGAGCAATCGCCAACGGCTACCACTATGATCTTGAGTGGGGTAATGGTGAAAATGGGTATCTACGCAGTGATTCGTTGGTTATTACCCATGGTACCAGATGCAGTTAGTGGTCATGCCATGTTTGTCATCATACTTTCTGTTATTGGAATGATCTATGCGTCCTTAATTGCTATTAGACAAGACGATATCAAGCGCTTGATTGCTTATTCTTCTATTGCGCATATTGGTCTGATGTGTGCTGCCATTTTTGTTCAGAACAGAATTGGTTTAGAAGGTGTAATGATTCAAATGTTTAATCACGGGGTTAACGTGATTGGGCTTTGGATTGTAGCAGATATTATTGAGCAACAATTGGGAACTCGTAAGATGAGTGAATTGGGTGGTCTTGCACAGAAAGCCCCAGTATTAGCAATATTGTTGGTGTTGATGGCATTAGCTAATGTAGCCCTGCCTTTAACCAATGCTTTTGTGGGTGAATTCTTAATGTTTAACGGCTTATTCCAATACAATGTATGGATCACTGCTATTGCTGGTATCAGTATTATTTTGGCGGCGGTGTATACACTGAATATGATTCAAAAAGTATTCTATGGTCAGGTTGCTGAGAAAGTAACCAACGCCGTAGACCTTAGTTTCAATACGCAATTGGCATTGGGCATTTTAGTAGTATTGGTGTTGGTAATGGGTTTATATCCTCAACCTATGATCAACCTTACCAAGGATACTGTAGACGCTATTTTTGTACAACGATAAATGAATGGGGCTTTTTTAAAGCTTTTAAGATAAATAGTTATGAACGCAATCATTGTTTCGGCTTTAATGGGTGTAGTGATGATGTTAAGTGGCATCATCTTTCAGAACAAATCCCTGATGAAGCACCTGGCTGCTGCCGGTCTTATTTTATTGTTGGTAGCCAACCTACTGCAGTCTTATGGTAAATTCGTGATTCAGGTAGATACGCATGACCTATTGCATTTTGAGCAATTTGGTATTTTCTTCAATACAATTGCCATTGCTGCTACTTTAATATATGTATTGTTAAGCGGAAAGGATATTGAAAACACGGGTGTGCATCCTGCAGAATATTTTGCATTGGTGTTCTTTGTGCTTTGTGGTGTTACCATTCTTACTTCCTTCAATGGTTTGTTGATGCTGTTCTTGGGTGTTGAAATCATGTCTATTCCTTTATATATACTTACTGGTGCAGACAAGAGAAATTTGAAAAGCAATGAAGCTTCTTTGAAATATTTATTGATGGGATCTTTCTCTACAGGGATTATGCTAATGGGGATTGCATTGATTTATGGGGGGAGCGGAAGTTTTGGGATTAACCCAGGTACACCAGAAATGACCGTGGGTGGTATTCCAAAAGTTTCTTTTCTTACTGTTGCTGGTTTGATTCTATTATTTGTTTCCATGTGTTTTAAAGTATCGGCAGCGCCATTTCATTTCTGGACACCCGATGTGTATGATGGAGCACCTTCTGTGTTCACTTCTTTTATGGCAACCATAGTTAAAGCAGCTGGATTTTTTGCATTTATGCGTTTGTTTGAATCTCAGAACGATTTAATGGGTGCTTCTTGGAAAATCTTATTGTCTTTTGTCATTATAGCAACCCTGTTAATTGGAAATATTACCGCCGTTTTTCAGCAAAGTGTAAAGAGAATGCTGGCTTATTCCAGTATTGCCCAAGCTGGTTTTATGTTATTTGCCCTATATGCTGGCAATGATTTGGCAAAAGAGGGAATTCTCTTGTATGCTGCTGCTTATAGCTTAGCTACCATTGGGGTATTTGCCGTTTTGATTAAAATGAAAGATTATACCCTTGACGGATTCAATGGACTAGCCAAAACCCAACCTGTTTTGGCATTGGCTACTACTATTTGCTTATTATCCTTGTCTGGTATTCCTTTAACCGCCGGTTTCTTTGACAAATATTATATGTTGTCAGCGGTAGTTAAAGCTGGTGGTGCCCTTTGGATTGTGATTGTAGCAGTTTTATCTGCCGCTGTGAGCGTGTATTATTATTTCAGAGTAATACAAGCCATGTACTTTAAAGAAGGTGCTGCGGAGACCTCAGAAATCACTGGCGGATTCAAAATTGGATTGCTCTTGGTTGCTGGTTTAATAGTCTTGATTGGTCTGCTACCCTCTGTATTGCTCAATTATTTCTATTTTTAACCGCTCTTCATATTTATTCCAGCAGTTTCCCTGAAACGGGCAATCTCAATTACCTTTAAGGTATTGAACGCCTAATTTATACTGCATGACCACATTTGATTCTTTTAGTTTAGCATGGCGCACGGTTAAGAGTAATAAACTCAGAACCAGCATCACTGTAGCCATTATTGCTTTTGGTATTATGGCATTAATTGGCATTATTACCGCCATTGAAGCCATGAACCAGAGCCTGAAAGAGAGCTTCTCTTCTATGGGTGCCAATGCGTTTAGTATTCGCTATAAAGAATCCAATGTGCGTATGGGTGGTGGCCGTAATAACGGCGATTTTGAAAAGACCAAGCGTGGCAAAAAAGAAAAGAAGTCTAATTTGGGCAAACCCATTAGAAAAGAAGATGCTGAATACTTTAAATCAGGCTTTGCTTATCCCGGATCCATTACCACTATTTACAGAAGAGGCCCAGGTGCTCAAGAAATTCATTATCAAGAAAAAAAAACCAACCCACAAATTACACTTTGGGGCGGAGACGAGAATTATTTACAAGTAAATGGTTATACCGTTGCACAGGGTAGAAACTTGAATGGCTTAGACATTCAAAGTGGTAGAAATGTGTGCTTAATAGGAGCCAATGTGGCTACCAAATTGTTTGGTGATAAGCCCGAAAAATCTATTGAAAAAATCATCCGTATTGGTTCTGTTCCTTATAGGGTTATTGGTTTACTAAAGACCAAGGGGTCAAGTGCCATGTTGCGTCAAGACGATATGATTTTTACCTCTTATACCAATCTTAGAAGATTTGCCAATAGCAGTCCTTCTTATTTAGTTGGGGTAATGGTGGGTAATGTAAAAGAATTGGACGTAGCATCAGGGGAGGCTACTTCGGTATTCCGTGCAGTGAGAAAATTACACCCTTCTGAAGACGATAATTTTGTCATTGAAAAAAGCGACAAGTTTGCTGAACTCTTTATAGGCTTCTTGAGTAGTATTACCGGCAGCGCTGGTGCCATTGGTTTGATTACCTTAATTGGTGCAGCAATTGGTCTAATGAATATCATGTTGGTAGCCGTAAATGAACGAACCAAAGAAGTGGGCTTGATCAAAGCTATTGGTGGCAAAAGCAAGAATGTACGTCAACAATTCTTGTTTGAAAGCATGATTATCTCATTGTTGGGAGCGCTATTCGGCATTATCTTGGGTGTACTAGTGGGGAATCTGTTCTCCATTATCCTCAAGACAGGATTTGTAGTGCCTTGGGCTTGGGTAATTATTGGAATAGTCATCTGTTCAGTGGTTGGTTTGGCCGCTGGTATTTATCCAGCAATGAAAGCTGCCAAATTGAATCCTATTGTAGCACTGCGTTACGAGTAATTAGTTTATTCCTTCTTAAACTGTTTCAACTGATCGTTGATATAGTATTTGATGTCTTCATCTGAAGGGTTGTTTCTGAGCCAATCATAGGAAGGTCTGCTTTGTTGCATAAACTGTCTAAGGGTATCGTCTTTAAATCCGGTACTCTCGGCTACCAATTGTTGGGAATATCTATAATTGATATAGGCTTCCTTTTCATTGCGGTCAAAAAAATCTAGAGCCCTTCTTTTGCTTTTCTCGTGTTTAGAAAACCTGTCTATGCTTATGCCCAATCCAGCACCACTATTGGCTAGGGCAAAGGTGGGTTTCTTATAAGAGACCATATCGTGCAACAAATCATTTCTTCTTTCTAAACTATCCATTTGATATGCACTCATGCCTTTTGAGGTAACAGTTACATTTCCTAGATCATGCGAGAGCGGTGAAACAAATAAGTCAATACTGTCTTTTTCTAAAAAATTACGTGTTAATTGCACCGTATCAAAATGGTATCCTACTGCTGCAAATGAAATAATATCATTGGGCTTTACATTGAGTTTAAATCTACCCGTATTGCCCGTCATAACTATTTGACCACTATTATTATTGCTAATACTGGCTAATACCACTGGAGCATGGGTAATACTATCTCTTAAATAGCCAATGATGGTTTTGTTTTTCTGAGCCTTAACATTGGTGAGTATTAGCAAAGACAATAAAAGCAGCAAGTTTCTCATATGGTTCATTTAACAAAGTTATCAAATAGGGCCTTTCTATACCAACAATAAAAAAACCGCCCCGGTTGAGTGGAGCGGTTTTTTTAACTATTTATTCTGGATTATTTAGGATCCAGACCTTGTTTGATTTTTTCTGCCAAGTCTTGCAAATGTACCTTGCTCAACTTGTCTCCAAAACCTGCAGCTGCAGTTCCCAATTGAGAACGAAGTGCTACTAATTGCGCGCGAACAATGGCTGGTACATCTGATTTTTTAGGATCAAATGATGGCCCTACTGGTCCACCAAAACTGATTGTAATGGTTAAGCCACCTGTAACTGGGTTAAGAATACTCAACAATCTGTCTACATAGGCTTTTTGCAATAACCTTCTATAATGGTCAATTTGCTTTTTGCTGTTTAACTCGCTAAACAAATTACCTTGAACATCGCTCAGCAAATCAAAAGCACTATAGGCTTTGTCTGCACCAAAACGCTCACCGCTCAATTGTAAACGGCCCAATCTTTCAGCACTAACCAATCCGTTTAAAACTGATTCTTGCATATTGCTCACTGGATCATTTGCAACAGGGTTGTTGATTTTGTTCCAAAGCGCTTTGTCAATTAACCAAGATGGGGTTTCAAATACTTGTTTGTTCAAGTAATTCACCGCTTCTTTTTGACGAGTTTTTGGCGTGATTTCATAAACTGATTCATTAGATTCTGCAGTTTTGAAAGTTTCATACACACCAGCAACATTTGAAGTTACGTGGCCAGCATATCTTCTGAATTGCCCCAAAACTTGACCATACATATTGGCAATGTTCTCGTTTTGATCTGCTTCTTCCTTGGTCCATTCTGGTAAGCCTTTCATCACCCTTTTCAGGTTCATTACGCCATATTCACTGGCTTTTACAGCGTTATCACTCAAGTCTTCACTCTGACTTCTAGGATCTGCTCTATTACCACTTTCATAAGTACCAAACCAATGACGTGGGTTTTCTTTTAAAGCTGCAGTAACCATTTTGCTACTGTTGATTTTGCTTTCTTCTTCTGTTTTACCAGGAATATAACCATAACCCCATTTCATAGCCCATTTGTCATAATCGCCAATTCTAGGATATAATCCTTTGCGGCTAATATTGTCTTCTGGTTGTGCTACATAGTTAAAACGAGCATAGTCCATGATAGAGCCGGTATGGCCATTGGCTTCTACCCAAGCTTTATCGCGCAGCTTTTCAACAGGTGTTTGTGAGCTATTACCCATGTTATGACGTAGACCCAAAGTATGTCCTACTTCGTGAGAAGACACAAAACGAATCAAATCTCCCATGAGTTCATCATCATACTTCATTTTTCTAGCACCTGGATCAACTGCAGCTGTTTGAACCATATACCAGTCATGCACCAACTTCATTACGTTGTGGTACCAACCAATATGGCTTTCTAAAATTTCTCCGCTACGTGGATCGTGTACGTTTGGACCATAAGCGTTTTCAATGTTTGAAGCAAAATAACGCACTACAGAAAAGCGTGCGTCTTCCATGCTCATAGTTGAATCGTTTTCAGGCCACTCTTTACCCATAATAGCATTTTTAAAACCTGCTTTTTCAAACGCAGATTGCCAGTCATTGATACCAGCAATCAGGTGTTTGCGCCATTGCTTTGGAGTAGCTGGGTCAATATAATAAATGATAGGTTTCTTAGGTTCTACCAATTCTCCTTTCATCCATTTTTCCCATTCGCCATCTTTTGGCTCTAAGCGCCAACGTACAGCAAATGCTACGTTCTCTACTTCTTGTTGTTCATCGCTATAGCGTACAAAATCATCAGTAAAGAATCCAACCCTACGATCAGCTATTCTTCTAGCCATTGGTGTTTTAGGCAAAAGCAACAAGGAGGTATTCAATTCCAAGGTTACAGCACCTGCATCGCTTGCTGCTGGAATACTTGAGCCTTGTTGTGGACCTGCTGGTCCTAATGTTAAACCACCTAAGGCCGATCCTGAACTATAGGTTTTTACAGTTCTGATTTCTGTGTTAATAGGGTAGGTACTGATCTTGCTGATAAAAGTTCTATCAGAAGCCAATGCAGTTAAGCGATATTGGGTTTTGAATCTTGGATTAATTCCCAATGCCTGATTGTCTCCCTTAAATAAATCTGTAACATCAATTACTACACCAGCACTGTCTTTACCAAATGCAGCAATTGGAAAAGATGCTGCAATAGCATTCACGTTTGAATTGGTTACTGCTTTGTAAATATCCTGATTGGCATCAGCGGTATTTACCAAAGTGATAGTGCGCAGCAATACAGTATTGCTTGGGCCTTTTTCAAAAGTTACGGTTTGTTGGTTAGCTATTTCACCGCCATAACCAGCACCAGCTGGAACTTTGGCAAAACGAGAAACGGATAGAATTTCCCTTCCAAGAATGGAATCAGCAATTTCAAAATAATATTTGTCCTCAATTTTGTGAACAGTGAAAAGGCCTTTTTTGGTAATTGCTTTTTCAGTAATTACGTCTTTGTAAGGTCTTGGCGCCGTTCTGGGTGCTGCGGCTCCTCCAAATCCGGGAATACCGGTGATGGTTGGTGCACCGGTTCCAGGTGTGCCCGGAGTAGGACTTGGGGTTGGTGTCTGGGGTCTTTGGGCAAAACTAACAGTTGTTGCCATCAACGCCAATGAAAGAAAATACCTTCTCATAAGTAGTTTTAAAATTTAATGATAGATTAAAGATAGCTTTCCAGCCTGTTCAACATTCAAAAAT
>CALRXZ020000139.1:0-10263 GCA_943372255.1 Chitinophaga pinensis | reverse complement strand
AACAAACTAAAAATTCCACACGATTATATTGAAAGACCAGGGGAGCATAATTTTATTTATTGGAATAAATCCATTGATTATCATTTTGTATTCTTTCACCAATTTTTTGCAAAGGGACTAAAATAAAAAAGCAACCCAGAGGGTCGCTTTATGAGAATACAGGCCGATTCAAGCAATTGCCCCTAATCGCTGAACCTGCCGCCTGCATTAACCCAGTCAGTTATTTTTTTCTTGTCTGCAGTACTCAATTGTCCACCTTGTGGCATAAAACTTGGTGATCCATCAACTGCTCTTGCTTTAATTCTATCTTTACTTGTTACAATATTACAATCAGTTGTCAAGTCTTTACCGCCAGTGCCATTAGATCCAGTATGGCAAGAGGAACAATTTGCACTCAATAATGATTTCACTGCACTATATAATGGGCCTGCTTGTCCTGCTGTTATTGCAGCACAGTCATTAGAACTACCACCAGTACCACCTGTGCTTGGGTTGGTTGGAGTTGTTGTTGTGGTATCCCCGCCTTTGCTACAAGAGGATATAAAATTCATAGTTAGCAAAACAAAAAATGCTAATACAACTAATGATTTTTTTCTTTTCATGTGATTGGTTTTATATCACACGTTACGAACCTATTTTCTTTTTGGTTGCTTATATGTCAAAGAAAAATTCACGCCAAAACTACTTAGCTCAATACTTCCAAAACCAACTCCACTCATTGGAATTTTTGCATATGGTTCAATAATACTAGTTAAGTGTTTGCCCATTGATTTTTCAATGCCGCCAGAAATATGAACCAAGGCAAATAAGTGTTGGTCATTTGAAGTATAGCTGGCAGATCTATTATAAGTTTGATTATTTACATAATACAAATAACTATAGTTTTCTTTCTTCATAAAGTAGGAAGAAGTACCTATGGAAGCAAAATAATTGCCTTTGCCATTATACTTAAAATGATATGTGCCAATTAAAGGTACATCCCACATATCGCAAGATCCTGTAACGGTTTCCATTTTAAAATTACTGACCCATGTACCCTTTGGTGGATGAAAATCTACGCCGTTCATTTTGTAGTTTTTCCGAGTAAAAATTCCACCCGTTTTAATAGAGAAATGTTGGTTAAGTCTATATCCTATAATGCCTCCAATATTATACCCAAAATCTTCTTTGTAATTAAAGTTTACAGTACTTGCATCAACCCCTGCAGTTAGACCTATAAAGAATCCTTTTTCAGTATTGCTTTTGTTTTTAATAAGAATACTGCTAGTTTTTTCTTCTTCCAAATTTGTAATAGTGTTTGTTGCATTAGTTGCCTGTTGGCTTGGCTCAAAAGAGTTTGTATTGGCGGCTATACTTTTATTTTCTGATTCAACAGACTGATTTTTGGAAGCTTGAAGTTCTTGACTAGAATTGTTTGCTAAAGCTGATTGATTATTATCTCTATAAATTATAGGCTCAATTGGACCTACCCCTATTCCCATTTGGCTCAATATACTTGGTGTTGATTGAATAGATTTAATAGAAGCTAAATTCTTTGATTGATCCAGAATAATAAAAGAGCTTTTTTGAGTTTCTTCTGTGTTTGAAGTTTTTTGTTCTATGTTTATTTGTTGCTCAATTGGTATTGGTTTTTCACCAGGGATTTGCTTAGAAATGGATTTCTGCTGTTGATCATCATGGTAATACCACCAAGTTCCACCAATACCCAATAAAAGCAAAGTAGGAAACAGCACCCAGAAAAACCTTTTTTTAGGTTTGTCAAGTGGCATTTCCTTATCCAGTAATAATTGCATCTTGTCCCAATTGGCCATGCCAGGGGCATCAAATGCCTCGGCAGCCTTTTTGGCTACATGATCCAATTCATTATCTTCCTCAAAACTATGCATACAGTTTATAAGCTTTTTTCTCTAAAATGATTTTTCTCAAATTGTTCCTGGCTTTTGACAGGTTTGACTTGGAGGCCCCCACACTGATTTTTAAAGTGTCCGCAATTTCTTCATGACTATATCCCTCTATAACAAACAAATTGAAAACAGTTCTATAAACGGGAGATAGTCTTCTTATTGCCAAAATGATTTCTTGATAAGCAATTTTGTCCAAGCCGCTTTCTTGCTTTTCAATCATCGGTTCTGTTTCAGGAGTTACATCATAGCTCACCAATTTTAGTTGGGTCTTGCGCAAATGATCTATACAGGTATTAACCAATATGCGTTTAAACCAGGCTTTTAGTAAAGCTTCCTGATCATTTTGTCTGCTACTATCAAATTGGGCAATATTTTTGAACATTTTTACAAAGGCTTCACTCACCAATTCTTCGGCTTCTTCTTGTTGCTGAATATATCGATAACTGATTTTCATAGCATAGCCATGAAGCCATTGGTACAAGTCCCGTTGGCTAATTCGGTTGTTTTGGCTACAACCCTTAATCAGGCTGATGATGTTAATAGGTTCCTGGGGCAAATTTCTTAAGTAAATAGTATGGTTCAGGTTTCGTTCCAATAAATATACTTGTAAGCCTTAATACGTGGAACAAATAAATAAGGTTGCCTTGTTCAAAAAAATCAGCCGCCGGTTTTACCATCCCTGACTTTTGACTTTTTTCCCTTGTTTTTCTTTTCAAAATCCTCCACCTCCTTAGGTTTTGGCTTGGAAAGGGTATTTTTTGGATCCCCATTTAGTGAATCTGGTGCAGCAGGGTCAATAGTTAAGGCCAAAGGCTGGGGTTGATCCCCTTGTAAGTTATCTAATACCCATTTTTCCGAGTGGGTAACTGTACCATACATGGGATTATAGTATTTCCAAACTCCGTGTTTTAGGGAGGTGCCATCAACTTTAACAATCACACGCTCATATTTATTAGGAATCATTGGGTCAGCTACATCAATAGTATCATAGGCTTTATTGGGATTACTGGCTCGCCAATTTTCTTCTCTTTCAATCCCGTTAATGGTAAAATATTGGCATTTCCCATTTTTTAACCCCCATCTATAAGTTTCTACCGCCATAATATCGCCCATTAAATTAAAGTTTCTCCAAACCCCTTCCTTTTTATCATTTTTAAAAATACCTTCTTCCTCAAAACCTGGATTCCCTCTTAACGGGTCAACATGTATTGTCCATTTGCCTTGTTTGAATCCATTGAAATCTGTACAATTCAACGTATCGCCATTGGCGGCAATTTTAAAGGTTTTACACTGGCCCAAGCCAAGGTTATAAATTAAAAGTAGAAATGGTATTAGACAGTAGCGCATTATTGTTAAATTAGCCATTCAATTTACCAAAATTCTGCATCTCATGAGAAAAACAACTGTTATAGTTGGCTTATTGTTTGCTATTTGCGGACAAGCCCAGGTGAAACCCACTTCGGCAACAGATAGATTAAAAGTAGTGGAACAGCGCCAGGCACTTCAAAAGAAATCACTGGTTAACCAGTCTGGATTCCGCAATATTGGCCCAAGTGTCATGAGTGGAAGGGTAGTAGATATTGATGCCAATCCTACAGATCCTACTGAATTTTATCTTGCTTATGCATCTGGAGGTTTGTGGCATACTACCAATAATGGTCAAAGTTTCCAATCCATTTTTGATAGTACTGATATCTTAACCATTGGTGATATTGCTGTTAACTGGAAAACCAGAACTATTTGGGTAGGAACGGGAGAAGTAAATAGCAGTAGATCATCTTATGCTGGAATGGGGGTCTATAAATCCAATGATAATGGTAAACATTGGGATTGGATGGGCTTACCTGAAAGTCATCATATTGGAAAAATCCAATTGCACCCAACTGATGCCAATACTGTTTGGGTAGCGGCATTGGGGCATCTTTTTTCTTTTAACAAAGAAAGAGGTGTTTATAAAACAACAGATGCTGGAAAAACTTGGCAACAAGTATTGGCAGTTGATGATAAAACTGGAGCAGTTGATCTAGAGATGAATCCAGCCAATCCAAATGAATTATATGCGGCTATGTGGTACAGAACCAGAACCGCTTCTAATTTTGAAGAAAGTGGAAAAACCAGTGGAATCTATAAAAGTAACGATGGCGGAAATAATTGGATATTAGTTTCTAAAGTTGGAAGTGGTTTCCCTAATGGGGATGGGGTTGGCAGAATTGGTCTAGCCGTATCGCCCAAGCAACCTAATATTGTATACGCTGTTTTGGACAATCAGTTTCATATAGCTGATACTGTTAAACGCGTTGTTGATACTAGCCGTTATGTGCTGCGCGATTTTAAAGACTTAACAAAAGAGCAATTCCTTGCCTTAGACAATAAAAAATTGACTGCATTTACTTCTAGTAGAAGAAATGGGATTCCTGCAAAATACACACCTGCCATATTGAAAGATTTGGTAAAAGCTGACAAACTAAAGCCAACCTGCATTTGGGACTTTTTGTATGATGCCAATGCCGCTTTGTTTGAAACACCTATTCTGGGGTGTGAAGTGTATAGGAGCGATAATAGCGGTGAGACTTGGAAAAAAACCAATGATAAATCTGTTGGTTCTTTTTTCTATAGTACCTATGGTTATTATTTTGGAAAAATCTTTGTTAGTCCATCTAATCCAGACAAAGTATTTATTACAGGTCTAAACGTGATGATGAGCAAGGATGGTGGAAAGTCATTTGCCAATATTGCTAAAGAGCACGTGCATTCTGATCACCACGTTGTTTGGATAGATCCAGCTAAGGATAGTCATATTATAAATGGAAATGATGGTGGTGCCAATATTAGTTATGACGATGGTGCGCATTGGTTCAAAGCCAATACACCTCCCGTTGGTCAATTCTATAATATTGCAGTTGATAATGCTAAGCCCTATAATGTATATGGTGGTTTGCAAGATAATGGAACATGGTTTGCGCCAAGTACTACTAGAGAAGACTATGATTGGTATGATTCAGGAGAGAACCCCTATAAACGCCTCAATGGTGGCGATGGAATGCAAGTGCAAGTAGATACAAGGGATAATAAAACCGTTTATACCGGATCTCAATATGGTAATTACATGCGTAGTAATACCGGTGGTGGCGATAGGAAGTTTGTAAAACCTTCCAATGATTTGGGAGAGCCCAATTTTAGATTTAACTGGCAGGCACCTATTTTGTTGAGCAAGCATAATCAAGACGTATTTTATTATGGTTCCAACAAGTTTCATCGCTCTATGAATAGGGGAGATAGTTTAGTTACTATGAGTGCTGACCTAACAACCAATCCAGCCCAAGGCGATGTACCTTATGGTACACTTAGTACAATTAGTGAAAGCCCTTTGAAATTTGGACTGATCTATGTAGGAACGGATGATGGAAATATTCATGTAAGCAAAGACGGGGGATATACTTGGAGTTTAATTACTAAGAAGCTTCCAAAGGGTTTATATGTGAGCAGGGTAGTAGCTAGTGCTTATTCAGAAAGCAGGGTGTATATTTCCTTGAATGGGTATAGGAATGACCATTTCCTACCTTACGTTTATGTAAGTGAAGATTATGGTAGCACTTGGAGACAGATTGGCAAAGACTTACCAAATGAGCCAGTAAATGTGATCAAAGAAGACCACGCCAACGAAGGCATTTTATATGTTGGAACCGATGGAGGTTTGTTTGTTAGCATTGACAAGGGTGATAGTTTTATGCAATGGACCAAAGGCTTGCCTATGAGTGTTCCTATTCATGATATTGTAACGCAATCTCGTGAAAATGAAATTGTGTTGGGAACCCATGGAAGAAGCTTGTATATTGGTAAATTAGACGATCTTCAAAAATTGTACAAAGACGCGGATTACAGGGCTAAACGTCAAGCAGAGATTGACCAGAAAAAATAAATGACTTATTCTGTCATAAAAAAATAGCCCCGTTTGGGGCTATTTTTTTTGTAAAATCCAAAGGTCTTGTCCTCCCATTATATTCGGAAATTCCTTTCCTTCATAGAATTGAATTAGTTTAAAGTCTTTTGCAAAAACTTCTTTTAAATGACTAGCATTTTGGTAAACACTATAATTTCTATCGCCCGCTGAAATTCCTTGATTCCCTTCCACTATTTCCAGAAATCCTTGATTCTTCAAAATGAAGCATTGGTTCTTAGAAAGTTTATTTTCAAAATAGGCACCATGGGTGCTAAGTATTAAAATGCCTCCTGTTTGAAGCCCTATTTGAAGTCTTTGTAGCCAATTTATTTGTTGCTTAATGGGTAAGTGAGTGAAAACAGAAATGCCAAATATTAAGTGGAAAAATTCATCTGGGTAAGGTAGTCTAGGTTGTACAGATAGTGCATGAAACAGCACATTTTTAATGTGCAGATTGTTCCATTGAATCATCTCTGAATTAGTGTCTGCACCATATACCAAACTATAGGGAGCAAATTGATGAATATGTTGGGTTACCCTAGCCGTGCCACAACCCCAATCTAATATTTTCCATAAATCATCTTCAGGAAGATAAGGCTTGGACCAAGCTATAATTTCCTTGGCACAAATGGCCCCATCAAGGGAGTATTTGCTATAGTCTAATTGAAAGGTTTCAAATAGCCATTTATCCGGTGGTAAAACTTGGCTAGGAAATTTTTTTCTAAACGCTCGATTGACTTTATTGTGCTGCCATTTTTGCCATTGAAAAGCCATGGGTTTGGCCCAATGGGAGAGCCCCGAAACCCTGCCCAATGATTTCAATAATCTTTTCACAGCGTTTATTTTAGGTGCAATTTTAATTGGCGTTGGTATAATTGAACGGTGTTTTCATACCCCAAATACAAGGCATCACAGACTAGGGCATGTCCAATGCTCACTTCGTCTAAATAGGGAATATGGGATTTGAAAAATTGCAGGTTATCTAAGTCCAAATCATGCCCTGCGTTAATGCCCATTCCTAATTCTTTAGCTTTTGCCGCCGAAGCAATATAGGGTGCAATGGCAGTAGTTGCACGTCCATTGGCATATTCAGAAGCATAGGCTTCTGTGTATAATTCAATTCTATCTGTTCCAGTAGTTGCAGCCGCAGCTACCATTTCAATAATGGGGTCTACAAAAATAGAAACTCTAATGCCCGCTGATTTAAAAATCCGTATGGTGTTTACCAAAAAATCCTGATGGATAATGGTATCCCAGCCATGGTTACTGGTAATTTGACCAAGGGCATCTGGTACCAATGTTACTTGAGCAGGCCTGGTTTCCAAAACCAAATCCACAAAAGATGATTCTTTAGGATTACCCTCAATATTGAATTCCTTGGTCAAGACTGTACTCAAATCTCTCACATCCGCATAGCGTATATGGCGTTCATCGGGTCTTGGGTGAACAGTTACCCCGTCAGCACCAAAACGCTCAGCATCCAATGCCGCTTTCACTACATTGGGATTGTTGCCACCTCTGCTATTTCTAATGGTAGCAAACTTGTTGATGTTTACACTCAATTTGGTCATGGCACAAAGATAAGTGGATTCAGCATCCCTATTCATTGGTTGATTTATCAGTAATTTGCAGTAGAATTATAACTTTTTCTGGCTCTTAATGTTATCTCTATATGAGTTATGCCTCCTTGGAAGAATGTTTAATAGATTTAGAAAAAAATGGTCATTTGGTTAGGATCAAAGAAGAAGTTGATCCCTATTTAGAAATGGCGGCCATTCATTTGCGGGTTTATGCGGCTCAAGGTCCTGCACTGTTGTTTGAAAACGTGAAGGGTTCTAAGTTCCGTGCAGCATCCAATATCTATGGAACCATGGAAAGGAGTAAGTTTATATTTAGAAAGACTTTTGAATTGGTTCAAGACTTAATAGAGTTAAAAGGAGACCCCATTAAAGCCATCAAACATCCTTTGGATAATTTTAAAGTAGGCATGGCCGCTTTAAAAGCTTTGCCATTAAAGAATCCCATTTCTAAACCAGTACTCTATCAAGAAATTAGCATTGATCAATTGCCCCTGATTCAACACTGGCCAAATGATGGGGGAGCATTTGTTACCCTTCCTCAAGTATATACAGAAGACGTTGATCAGCCGGGCATCATGCACGCCAATTTGGGCATGTATCGGGTGCAATTAACAGGCAATGAGTATATCACCAATCAAGAAATTGGGTTGCATTATCAATTACATAGAGGTATTGGTGTTCACCAAACCAAGGCCAACAAATTAGGACAACCTTTAAAAGTAAGTTGTTTTGTAGGCGGTCCGCCTTCACACGCGGTATCGGCTGTAATGCCCTTGCCAGAAGGGATTAGTGAAATGACTTTTGCAGGAGTATTGGGTGGCAGAAGATTTAGGTATACTTATCAAGATGGTTTTGCTATTAGTACCGATGCTGATTTTGTGATTACAGGAGAAGTATATCCTGGAGAAAATAAACCAGAAGGGCCTTTTGGAGACCATTTGGGTTATTATAGCTTAACCCATCCTTTCCCTTTAATGCGGGTGCATAAAGTTTATGCACGCAAAGATGCTATTTGGGCCTTTACCGTAGTAGGTAGACCACCACAAGAAGATACTAGTTTTGGAGACCTGATACATGAATTAACGGGTGCTGCTATTCCCATGGAAGTTCCTGGATTAAAAGAGGTTCATGCTGTAGATGCAGCAGGGGTTCACCCATTATTATTGGCCATTGGTTCAGAAAGATATACCCCCTATACACCCACCAAACAACCGGCTGAAATTCTAACTATTGCCAACCATGTATTGGGTACTGGTCAGTTGAGTTTGGCAAAATTTCTATTTATCACTGCAGATGATACCAATCAACTAAAAACAAGGAATATTCCTGAATATCTTCAATATGTTTTAGAGAGAATTCATTTAGAAAGAGACCTACATTTTCATACTCAAACTACCATTGATACACTAGATTATTCTGGTACGGGTTTGAATTCTGGAAGCAAAGTGGTATTTGCTGCCTATGGAGATCCCGTCAGAACGCTAGACAATGAAATTCCTACAGTTTTACAGAACTTAAATGGATTTGAAAATCCTCAATTGGCCATTCCTGGGGTAATCATTATGCAAGCCAAGGCTTTTTCCAATTATGAGCAATCAGCAATAGAGATGTTATCCTTGAATGAACAGTTAATTCCCCATTTAGATGCTTTAAAAGGATTTCCCCTGATCATACTTGCCAATGACGCAAGTTTTACTGCTGCAACTTTGAATAATTTTCTATGGGTAGCATTTACTAGGTGTAATCCTTCACATGATATACATGGCATTGCTGAGTTTTATAATAATAAGCATTGGGGATGTAAAGGCCCATTGGTCATTGATGCTAGAATTAAACCACACCATGCCCCAGAACTAAAAACAGATCCTGAGGTGGAAAAAAGAATTGATTATTTGTTTGAGAAAGGCGGAAGTCTTTATGGGATTAAATAGGCTCATTCAATTCTACCCAAGTATGGTCAGCCAATAGTCTTACTGTTGAAACAAATTGTTTAAACGGGCCAGAGCCTCCCCATTCTTGGGGTGCTACTAATGAAAGTAAATGTGTACCATCTCTTTTTTCATAAAGGTGGTAGATCTGACCAATCTGGGGTTTGAAATTGAGTTTGGCTTCATAAATCATCATACTCAATTCCTTTCTTTTCCTAATTTCCTGCGCTTGTTTGGCCAATAGCTCAATTTGTTGTCTAATCTGGTCCAATTGCATATTGGTTTGCTCTTCCATGGCGGAAAGTGCCTTGTGCTTGATCACACCTTCCTTGGTAGGTCTAATTGCTACACTACCCACAGATGATGCATAGGGCAACACACTCATTTGCTTGTGGTAGATTTCTATATTGGTAAAGGATTGCCCTTGTTCATTTTCACCCTGATGAGTCACTTTCAAATAACCATTTTGCAAAATTTCATGGGTTACCACCAAAATGGTTTGATTCGCTCTAAAAAATTGGCATTGAATAGTAGATGCATTTAAAATGGATGCTTGAATAGCATCAGCTAAATCTGGATTGTCAATGGGTCTTTGAACACCGTCGGGAATCATTTCATACTGGCTATAAAAAGCTTGGTTTTCTAGACTTACCCAGTTAATACTAATCCCTAATGCATGACCATTTCTAATGGATTCAATTTTATAATTACCACTTTTAGGAGAGAGGCCATGTTGAAAATCACATTTTTCAGGAAACAATTGCCAACTGGCTAAAAAATTATAAGCTTGTACCATAGGATTGGGCCGGTCTAGTAGGCAATCATATAACAAAGCTTGTTATTAATTGTTGGATTCCAAAAAAAGAGAGCCCCGAATTATCAGGGCTCTCTAAGAAAATGGTTGATTATTT
>CALRXZ020000138.1:0-10429 GCA_943372255.1 Chitinophaga pinensis | reverse complement strand
GCAATAATTGTCTTTTCCCCATGCACTCCAAATTGGTAAAAAACCGGCCGCCTTTGAATGTGCAATCAATGTTCTAATAAATCCATTCACTTTTTCAGGAACAATAATGCTATATAATGGATGTGCCGCCCTGTAGGTGTCCCACAAAGAAAGCATTGAATAATACTCCTTGTTTTCTGCAATTCTGATTACATCATCAGCACCTCTGTAACTTCCATCAACATCAGCAATATTGGATGGCTGAATTAACAAACGATACATGCTTGTATAAAATACTTGTTTTTGTTTTAGTGGTGCTTCTATTTCAATTCGGCTCAAATAACTATTCCAAATATTTTTTGCACGATTAATGACAAAATTAAAATCCCAATTCGGCAGTTCCTTTTGTAAGTTCAATTTTGCACCATTCACGCTTACCGTTGATAATGCAATCTTTGTTTGAAGTATTTTATTATTTAAATTAAAATTCAAAACAAAGCGGGGGGCATTTTCCTTTATTTGTTTATTTAATTGAACAGAAGAAATAAAAGGCTGACTAAATTCAATTACAAAATAATACTTTCTATCAACCCAATTTTTAGTATGACAATACCCTACAATGGTTTTATTATTCTGAATTGTAACATCGCTTTCTAGCACCAATGAATCTGTTAGAAAACGAAGTCCGTGTTGTAAATCAACTAATAGATTGGCAACTTTAGTTGGATAGGTATATTGATGAAATGCTACTCTCTGCGTACAGCTCAATTCAACCTTTATATTATTGCTCAACGTAACGGTATAATAACCTGGGACTGATTTTTCTGTTGCTTTTAAATAAGTAATCCCAAATTGATTGTTCTTATTCTCAGTAAACGGCTGCAATAAAATATCTCCAAATTCGCTTATCCCTGTTCCATTGGCTCTGGTTTGTGAGAACCCAAGAATAATGGAATCTTTGTATTGATAACCGCTGGTATAGTCCCAACCAATATTTCTATTATCCGGCCCTGGCTGAACCATACCAAAGGGTAAACAAGGTCCAGGAAATGTATGACCAGTTCCTTCAGTTCCTATAAATGGATTTACATATTTTGTGTAATCTGCTTTCTGTGCAGATACCAGGCTAGAGACTAGTAACGATAGTATAAAAAAAACTTGTTTCGCTTTCATTCCAATTGGTTAATTAGATACTGATAGCTTTCAGTCAAAAGCTATCAGTATTAAATAATTAGTGACTCTAATAATTATTGCCTTTTTAAGATCATAGCATTTAGAGCGGCTATTTTAATCTTTTTGCCTTCAATAACCTGCCCTGTTAAAAGATTTTGGTATTTTCCTTTTATAGGAAGTTCAAACTCTGCCATCTGATCTTCTAGATTAAAATAAACAAGCAATTCGTCATCTCCATTTCCACGTCTATATCCTAACTTTTTTCCTTCTGCAAAAATGAATGTGCAATTACCTTGAGTCAATACAGGGTTAGATGTACGAATTCTGATCAGTTTTTGATACCAATTATATTGATCTTCATTAAATGCAACAGAATCATACTGTTTTATATCCTGTTGAAAAAAGTTGTTGGTTTCAGGATGGAATTTGAATTCTTTCCATATTAATGGTTTTCTATTAAAGGGATCATCGGCTCCCCACATGCCCATTTCCTCACCATTAAAAATTTGTGGTGCGCCAACACTTGTAAAGAGATGAACTAAATATAGTTTTAAACGCTGATAGGTTTCTTGATCTGGCTTTCCCGTCTTATAGTTCTTATTATCTGTTGGGGTAGAACCAAATTTATATTTATTTGGATTATAAAAATCTGTCAACAACCTTGGTGCGTCATGGGAAGAAGATACATTCATCATAGCATATCTAACTGCTTGGGGAACCTTTGCCCATTGCAATTCTAAACTGTCTTTAAATGTGCGGGCATCAATAGAAAAATCATTCTTTGCAAAAAAGTATCGCGCTGGCCTATAGGCTTGATAATACATGACTGCATCAAAAACATCACCTTTGGTATAGGGTGCTGGATTCATTAATTTGTCTGGCCATTGTTCCCACCAGATTTCACCAATCAAGTAGGTACTCGGTTTAATAGTACGAACTTGTTGACGAAATTCCCTCCAGAATCCCATTCCAATTTGATCAGCAACATCTAGTCTGTATCCATCTACCCCATTGCTTTGATTTCCATCCGGAGCTAACCACCTCTTAGTAACTTCAAAAATATGTGCTTTGGCACCATCATTAATATTGCCTTCATAAGGGTGCCCAGTAACACGTGCTGTACTAATATTTACTTTTTTCAATTCAGGTAAACTATTAATTCCCAACCAACCATTATAGACAAACTCATTTTCTGGGGTAGTAGGGTTATCAAAAGACTTGATATCGTACCAATCCTTGTATACAGACTTCCCTTGGTTTTTAACAATGTCTTTCCATGCCCAAAAATTGGTCCCTGTATGATTCCAAGAATAATCAATGATAATCTTCATCCCCCTTTGATGCACTTCCTTTACTAATTTTAAAAATAGTTTATCCGCACTGGTCCATTTCCAAGTTTTGGGGTCGCCTGGATTTTCTGAGTCTATGATTTTCTGATCTCCTACTGGATCTGGCCCAAAGTTGATATCAATATGATGATAGTTCCTAGCATCATATTTATGCATAGACGGTGCATCATTAATTGGATTAAGAAAAAGTGCAGTAATCCCTAATTCTTGTAAATAAGGTAATTTATTAATCACGCCTTGAATGTCTCCGCCATATTTTCTGTTTTGTAAATTGGCACTAATATTCATGCCTGCTTTTTCTGCCCAACTATCTTTTTGATACCAATTGGATGTCCAAGGAGTAATACCCCAATCTTTAGGAACAAATTCCTTTAAAAAGGGTGTATTTACTGATTCGGGGGTAGGATCATTTTTGGAGTCCCCATTATAAAACCGTTCAACAAAAATCTGATACCATATAGCATTCTTAGCCCAGACAGGTGGTTGTGAAAAGGAATTTGTATTTATTTGTGAGAAAACTGCAACTATGAATAAAAAAGAGAAACCGAGTAAGCTTAATTTATGATTCATGACTAAAATTTAATCTGCTTTTTTAAATGTAGTTTGACGTAAAATAGTATATCCCATTGGCATCAATTCCAATGGCACTAAAGCTCCAGTTTTTGAATCCTTCATTTTAGTACTAAAACGTAGATCTTTTGATTTAGTCAACTTAGTTAAGGGCATACCAGAATAAACATAGTTTGACATATTTAAAGGCATATAGGTCATCTCTTTTAAACCTGCCAAACCATAGTTTTTTGTTATCAGCTGTTTTGCATCAATAGCATGTGCCAGAACAACAGGACCATACATAAAGTATTGTTCACCTTGAATTGTTTGATGCACTTGAACTTTGGGATTGATTCGAATATGTAGTATATCACCATTTTTCCAAATTCTATTAATCCGCAAATAGCCGTCTTTATTTTCATAAGGCATATTCAGATTAAAATCTTCCACCCCTTCTGGCTTTTTGATAAAAAGCTCAAATCGGGTACTTTTTTGAATATTGATTTTGAAAGTTATTTGATCACCAAAAGGATAATTGGTAATCTCTTTGATAGTTAAAGGCTCTTTTTGAACAGAAGTATGCAACTCACTTGGTCCAAGGAGCGCAGCATAAATACCATGCTCATCTTGCATCCACATATTTTCTATGTAAGACGCTACAATTTTACCTGCGTTAGGAACACAGCAAACAGCGGCTTCTTTGTGAACTGGTGAATATCTATAACGGGTCTGACTCTTATCTGATTGATCCCCGTTTTTTCCGCCATTTAATACAAAACTATTATCCGTTTTTAAATAACAAATGGCACTTTCTGTAGGATGCGAAGCACCTAAAGCCGCATTAAAAAATAATTTTTCAACTTTATTTCCATAAATAGGATTATTCGTTTTCATATATAAACTAACATAAGCATCCATTAATTCTAATAATGAACAATATTCATAACCGGTATTTGTTTCGTCAGCCTTTCTACCCCCAATAAACTCATCCCCAATAGCTGCACCAGAGGCTGTTGTAGCATTTTCAATCTTTTTCAGAAAACCGTCAAGTGTTAATTTAAGAGAATTATCTCCGGTGGCTTGATAAGCTGCAATTACCGTTCTAAGATGTTCGTAAGTATGAACGCTATGGCCCATAAGGGGTAATGAAGCATTTAACAATTTAGATTGCTGCGCATCTTCATTCAGTTTTTGGGAGGAAAAATCATGATACAAAAAAGGGATGTAATCTTGATACTTATGCTGCTTTGTAATATTGTACAATTGTTCCAATACATCTGAAAATGCTAATCCATGTGTCAATCCACCTGCATTTGGATTGATTGTAGCAAATGGATGAGAGGCATTAATTGGATAATACTGCAGCACATTATCCGTACATTTAACTACAGCCTGTAATACTTTATTGTCATTGGTATAGTTATACCAAGAAAGTAAGGCTCTACAAAGGGTTGTTTTTGCCCAAAGCTCACCATTTTCATCGTTGAATTGATAGCGTAACTCTTTATCATAAATACCTAAATATCCATCCGGGTCTTGTGTGCCAAGTAAATATTGTACTATTCCCTGTATCTTTTTTAAATGAACAGTGTCTTTTAATAATACGGCAGTTCTAATATACCCATCCAACCAATTACTTTGAGTTTCACTATTCCACCAGAGAAATTGTGATTGAAATTCTCCTGCATCAGAAATTGCTCCTACATTTTTGTGTTGAACCCTTTTAGACAATCTATCCTTCCCATAAATATCGTCTTGCTGAAATAAAGAAGGCTCTAATTGATTTAGATGACCAGTAAATCCATTAAGATTCTGTCTTAATTTATCTTTTAACCAGCCGTTTGGAACAATTTCATTGATTGAATACTTTTTTTTAACCTCAGAAACTGACATGCTCGTTTGTGCACAAAGACTAAAACAATTGAGCAGTATAATAAAATAAAGGCTGTAAATAAAGGTAAGTCTGCTCATTTGTTGAATAAGTTGATTAAGTGATCTTTCATTTTGAAATTGATTTCCCATTGATTACCTAATGGTTGTAAAGTAAAAGGCATGGCGGGCATGTAAGGGGCAGGGCCAAATTCTGGTGTGATGACAAATTCACTCCATCCTTTTTCTTTTTTTAAATTAATTATTTCATTCCACCAACCATCAAAAACGGATATATGACTTGACCATTCAGGCGCAAATGGATCATTCACTTGGGGCCCTTGACTATATCCAATACGTGCATGAATATGAGAAACATGTGGAATTATTTGCTTTAAAATTTCTTGTTGATTATGAAGTAAACTTTCAGAAACAACACAAAAATGTGAAAAGTCACCTACTAACTCTAATTCAGGGAACTTTGCTAAGTAAGGTAGCAAGGTTGCTGCATGAAATGAAAATCTTCCGCGATGTGTTTCGTGTAAAATACGAATACCTGTTTTAGCAGAAAGGTTCATACATGCATCAATAATTCTACAATTGTCTTCAAAAGAGAAAAAATCTGTTCCGGTATGAGAATGAATATAGGATGGATGATAACTTACTAAGCGCAGAAGATTTTTCTCCATCCGTTTAATAAATTCATCAACACGCTCATTTTCAGGCGTTATTAATTGCTGGGGAATAAAAATGAAGTTGGGATTTTTCTCAAATGAATCATCTAATTCAGATAAAAACTCAGTAAGAAAGGTCCCCTGTTCAGGCAAATTTATTTCTACCCCATCATATCCGTTTAACTTGATTTTGTCTATAAATGTTTCTGCATTAAGATGCTCAGAACCCCAATGCGTACAGGTGTATTTAATTTTCATTTTACTCGTATAGTGGGTTACGAAATTTGTTACTATTTATTATAGGTATAAAGCAAAGGATTAATTGGACTTTGAATTTTTTCTCCAACTATTGCACCAGGGCACCAAGTATGCCAATCATTCACTTGGTTTTCATTCTCCGGGTTTTTGAGTTTCATATCTTGATCCATATAAATAATTGTCATGACTTTTCTCATCTGATCTGTTTGATTAGGCCCAGCTCTATGAAATACCCAACCTGAGTGAAAACTAATTTCTCCTAACTCAAACTCTTCAACTACTTGTTCAAAATCAGATACCCTTAATTTTTTTTCTATAAATTTTTCGCTTTCATCACTAATAGAAAGTTCTCTTCCCTCAACAATTACATGACTACCCGCACTAAACTCAAGTGGTCCCATATTAAACCCGGTTGCTTGCAATGGCATCCACGCTGTTACTGTTTTATCTGTTTCTAAAGGCCAATAATATTGGTCTGCATGCCAAGGGGTAAAGCCACCGCCGGGCTCTTTAAACAATGCTTGATCATGGTATAACCTTGCACCTTGTGTTTGCATCAAATCACTTGCAATCTTTGCGATTCTTTTACTAAAAATGAGGGTTTTGATCTGTTCATCTTCTCTCCAGAGATTAAAGATTTGCAGAAATGCTTTCCCATAAGTATTTCTTTTTTCCATACTTATGGTTTCAGAATTATGCTCCATTACTTTCTTCGAAATTAGATCCGCATAAAATGAAACAACTTCTGGAGAAAGCACATCTTTCAATTTTATATAACGGTATTGATGATAATGATCAATCTGTTCTTGTGTTAGATGGTAGGGTTGCTCAAGAAAATTTAATACTTCAGTGGGAATGTTTGGCATATAAATCGTTTTTACAAAAATGCCATGAGATAGCCAAAGCATTTAATCCTAAATTGTCAATTATCAATACTATATTTCCTACAATCTCACTATCCAGAATAAAATGAAATAAAATAGTATTATTTTAGACCTAAAAATTAGTTTTTGAGAGCAAGACTAGAAAATATTAGCCCAAAAATGGCTGGCCGTTCGTTTCTGGGTTTAAAGATTGACCAAGAAAGATTCGACTCTTTATGGCATTATCATCCAGAATACGAACTCACTTTTATCATTAAAGGAAATGGCAGAAGGATGGTAGGTGATCATATAGAAAATTTTAGTGATGGCGATTTGGTATTATTGGGTCCGGATTTACCACATACTTGGATAAGTGAGCGAAGTACAAATACTGAAAATAATCGCGCATTAGTTATCCAGTTTTCTGAAGCTTTTATAAGCCCATTTCAAAACTTACTTGAAATGAAAAACATTAATGAATTACTGCATAAATCTGGAACTGGTATTGGATTTTTAAAAAATCAACCTTTGAGTATTGAAAAAAGGATGTTGCAAATTATTGATGAAACCAATATTAAGAGAGTTACTGGATTACTTGAACTACTAAATGATCTGGCCAACAAAAAATATAAAATTCTGGCATCTAATAGTTTCAAAATAGCGAAGAATAACAATACGGAAAGTAGGATAAATAAAGTATTAGTCTACTTGCAAAAAAATTATAGAAGTTCCATCTCTCTAGAAGAAGCGTCTAAATTGATTCATCTTTCCAATACTGCATTTTGTAAATTTTTCAAAAAAAGCTTGGGTAAGACTTTTACTGATTATCTAAATGATTTACGCGTATTACATGCATGTACCCTTCTAATTGAAACAGATAAATCAATCAGTCAAATAGCTGCTGAGTGCGGCTTTGAAAACCTTGCTTATTTTAATCGGGTTTTCTTAAAGAAAAAGAAATTACAACCTACTGTGTTTAGAAAAAGATAATCTTGATTTATGAAAACCCAAATGAGGCTATATCGATACTTCAATGAAAGCATTTTCAATTTTGAGATTATACTTCCTACACTATCTTTCAAACGTCCATTTTAGCAGTAAAAACGCTTATTTCACCGATACTAAGCTTATTTAAATCCTTTTCGCTGCTCCTTTTGATATATTGGGATAAAATAACACAAATGAAATCCCTAAAGAATAAAAAGACTACTCTGCTATTAGCTTTAACGGTAATAACAGCATTGCTTGTTCAATCATTTAGCTTTCAGCAACCCCAACCCAAAAAGCTTAAAAACATTAAAGTATTTCCTGCAACGGCTACTTTTCAGGAAGTAGATCACGCCATGGACCAATTCAAAGTGGATTTGGGTGTAAAATGCAATTATTGTCACGCCCCGGAAAAAGACAATCCAAGAAAGATGGATATGCCCAGTGATGCAAATCCCAAAAAAGAGATTGCCAGAGACATGATTAGAATGACAGATGAAATGAACAAAAAATACATTGCTAGTATTAAGCACGCCGAAGGCGATACTACTAATATTCAATTGGTTACTTGTAATACCTGCCATAGAGGAGCACCAAAACCATTTGGCAAACCATTGCAAGCGCCACCTCAATCCATTGGTGCAAAAATGTTAGCCCCAACTGGGAAATAGCAATTGTCTTTATCTTTGAAGCCCACTAATCATCCAATCTTATGTTATTCAAGTTAATCAAAGAACTCCCTCTCATGTTTGTCATTGCCCTAGTGATTTGGGCTGCAGTATTATGGGTTTTCTATAAAAACTCCCAAAAAACTAATGGCAGTTTCTTTCAAAAACATAGAACCACCGTTCTTGCATTGCTATTGGCTTTGGTATTAACCCTTACCGATATCTGGTTATTTGTTTCCTATATACCAACCAATTTTAAGAAAAACCCAGTAACAGATAGTACACAATTGAGCCCAGATCTTTTATTAGACTCAACTTGGAAGGATACTGCACACTCGGCCCCTGCTACAATATTGGCAAAAGACAGTTTAAAAAAAACAGATACTACCACCATCAAACAGGCTGGCAAAACCTATTTGACCAAAAAAGCTAGTATCAAGTTTTATTCAAAAGGACCAGGGGAAGATATTGAAGCAACCAATAGCAATGTGGCATGCTCATTTAATGATAAAACAGGTGCATTAAAATTCACTGGTTTAATACGAGGTTTCCAATTTGAAAACGAATTGATGCAGGAGCATTTTAATGATAAGGATTATATGCACAGTGAACTTTATCCAAAGACTAGCTTTACGGGTAAAATTGTTTTACCTGCAAATTTTAGTACGGAAAAAGATGGCAATTATAACGTGAGTGTTGAAGGCCCTTTAACTATTAAAGCTGTCACCAATAATACCAAGGTTACTGGAACTATTACTGTTACTGGCAAGACCATCACTCTAAAAAGTGTCTTCAAAATCAAAAGAGCCAACTTCAACATCAATATTGATGAAGTAGCAGAAGAATTAGAAATTACAGTAATCGCGTCATTTAAATAAACCTTAGACGAGCAACAAACCCGCTTTGTACAAAGCATTGACGGGTTTGTTGTCCCAAAATAATTCAAAATCTTCCAAACCTGCGGCTTCATAATCTGCTTTGAGCAATGGAACAGTCCATTGCTTAGGCGTATCTACCTGTAATGCAGGTAGTATTTTCAATAACCAAGCTCCTTTATCTGGCTCCACGCTAATACTATGGGAATTTCTTTGGGTCTGAAAACTAATTTGCATTTGTTCCCAGCTCATACCTTTTTTTGACTTTTGAACAATCTCCCACTGAGGATTTTTACCCAACCAGATGGGTTTTGCATGATTAGAGGGAAGCTCGGGCTCGTCTATTGCTTGCTTAATAAAGTCTGGTGCAACCGTGGTTTTGGGCACTTTAAAATCAAACCATTCTCTCAATGAAAAATCCAAACAAGTACCATGCATATAATTGAGTAGGGCTTTCTTTAATCCAAAGCCAAAGCTTTCGTGATCCGCACCAGATGGGTCATCATGTTGAATATCATTATTGGCAAAACTGCCAATGTTATTGCTTTGTTTTCTCACCTGAAATTTGGCAGGATCCAAACCTACTGGGCTATGCGCCGTCATGGTAAACAAATGCCAGAACGCAGATTGCAAAACACCTGTTTCAAATAATTGCCTGACCATCTCTAAAGAATCAATGGTCTCTTGTGCCGTCTGGGTTGGAAACCCATACATCAAATAAGCATGCACCATAATACCCGATTCAGTAAAATGCTTACAAACTCTTGCAACCTGCGCAACTGTTATTCCTTTATCAATCAATTTGAGTAATCTATCAGAAGCTACTTCTAATCCCCCACTCACAGCAATACATCCCGACGCCTTTAATAATAGACAAAGGTCTCTGGTAAAGCTTTTCTCAAATCTTACATTGGTCCACCAACTCACCACTAATTTTCTACGAATAATTTCTATGGCCAGTGATTTCATCAAAGAAGGAGGAGCCGCTTCATCTACAAAATGAAACCCATTCTGCCCTGTTTTGGCAATCATTTCTTCCATCCTATCTACTAGCAAGGATGCAGTAACAGGTTCATAGTTTTTGATATAATCTAAGGATATATCACAGAATGTACATTTGGCCCAATAACAGCCGTGGGCCATAGTGAGTTTATTCCACCTACCATCGCTCCAAAGACTATG
>CALRXZ020000137.1:0-10459 GCA_943372255.1 Chitinophaga pinensis | reverse complement strand
TCACCTGTCTTGTTTGTAGAATTAATTAACCCTACAATATTTCTACCATCTATAGTAGTCACATTTACTGTTCCAAATATTTCTTTAGTAGCAGGAAGAAAATCTTGGGCTTTTGTTAATTGGCAAAAAAATAGAAATACAAAAAGAGAAAATAATTGTTTCATTGTAATTTTTTTTAAGTGGGGTTAAAAAAATAAAAAATGTAGAAATAATTTTAAATCAGAAAATTTTGATGAATGGGATTTTAAACTAATTTGAAATGAAATCGGGAATTGTTTGAATTCTTAGTTTTTCAAATACATTTCCTCAGTTTTCTTGACATTCATTTTGTGCACCATGCGTAAGTCATAGACCGCATCTACCTTTAAAGCCATGACCTTAACGGATACATTAATGGGAGAAGAAAGGACATCATTGGTAAAACCAAGTGACAGGTTGTTTTTAACAAAATCCATTTTTACGAAATCATTGATTCCTCGTCTATAGCTGATATAGTCATATGATTTACCTTCCAAATAAGCGTTGGAATTATTATTACCCTCCATAAGATAATATAATACTTTATCTCCATTCTGAAGTAAGCGCAAATAAGAATAACTGCCTAATATCATTGCCTTGAGAGGATTGGATGCAATTAGAAAATCCATAGAAGCATTGTTTGTTCCTTTCATTAATTCTTTGGTAGCGTATCTGTACATATTTTCTCCTTCTTCTCCAACACCAATATAGTAGGCCCAAGAAATGGTGTTATTGGGTAAAGAAAAAGCTTTAACCACTTTATTGGGTTTTCTACTATTCAGGGGATGAACAGTAACTACCTCGTTTAATACTTCCTGAAAACTGGTATCAGACTTTACTGCAAAACGCTCCTGCACATCCGCATAACTGGTATCTAAAATTGTGCGATTATATACAGTGGTATTAAATTTTTTTGTTGCTTCACTGCCAGGGATACGTTGAATTTTGAACTTACAAACCCTACCAGACAATATATTGGTGTTGGTAAATCTAAATTTATATACACCAGTTTCTCTAATTTGAATGGTTTTGTTGATAATTTTCTTGGTTTTGTATTCCATGTAAATTGACTGAGAAGGCATGAACATGATTTCAACTTCTTTTAGTTCTTTGCCATTTACCTCTTCAAAATTGAAAACCAATTGATCACCTTCTGCAAATCCATAGTAAAACACTTCATCGGTTTGAGAGGAAACTTTAACTGTGTTTTCAGCAATATCAATAGGAGTTTGAGAAAAAGAAACAAAATGGACAAGGCATAAGCATGCCAAAATACGGAACTTGTACATATTAGGGGTTAGTGGGTTTACAAAAGCAAGATAAAATATTCATTTTCAAAAAAATGAATATTAATTTTTGCCATATTAATGCAACCCAGTTTTCTTATTAAAATGTCAAATTTCCCTAGTTTAGCAACTCATTCCATTTTATAAAATGAGCAACAGAATATATTTTTATTATAATAATATTTTAAAAATGAAAATCAAAAGACCAATCCTTGTTTATTTTTTTTTACTTATTCAAGGAATATTGATTTTAATTATCCCTCAGGTTTTGTTTGCCCAAAACAAACTCCCCTATATTGAAAATATCACCAGCGACACATTGAATGGAAAATATCAGCATATTATCTTTACTTATGATCAAAATAACCGATTAACTAATATCATTGAAACCAACTGCAAAACTCAAAAGAAATCACCTACTGATGTATTTCCATTAATTGATACAGTATCAATTCAAACTTTCTCCTATACTGGGAGAAGTAAGAACCCCGTATCAAGAAAGATCACCCATTTTAAATTTGATCCAGTAGAAAAAGCACCATATTGGACTTATATTCAAAAAACTGTTTTTATTTATCGGAAAGGAAAACATGTTCAGGATAGCATCATGAACAAAACAAACAGATTGCGCACGGACGAAGATAATATTGATAACGACAAACCATATTATTGGAAAGGTAAAATTGAGTATTCCAATAAAGCTATAGAGTATCATGTAGATAGGAATTATTTAAGCAAGCATAAGTATGAATCCACTTATGGTAGTACAACAGAAATATTGATTAATAACCAACACAATATTGAAAAAGAATCAGAAGAAGAATTAATAAAAAGCCATACTGCACCTAATCCTCCTTATTATACCTATACCAAGTTTGATAAAGCTATCAATCCTTTTAGCTATTTGAATATAGCTGGAAGTATTCCAAATGAGAAAATATATTTATCTTATAATATCAATTATCTAATTGGCGAAAAATTAGATAATGAAGAACCGGGTTACACTGATTTCAATTGGTACTTCTTTAATCAAAACAATATCATCAGCTATGCTATTACAAGGTATGATACTGACTCACCTTTTTCAGATTTGATACATCTTTCATACAATTATAACAAATTCAATTTGCCAACACAATGCATCGCAGAAATTCGTAAAGTATATACAAGCGATAGTTCTTTAGTAAGCACATATCAAAAGCGATTTACTTTCAGGTATAGGAATTAGTTAAGTTATTTTCAAATACAACAATGAAACATAAAATTATCCTCATAGCATTTCTGCTCTATACATCAATATCCAGTTTTGCACAAACAAATAAACTAGATAGCCTTTTAAATGCTTTCAAAAGTAAAGATTTTGACGAGGTTGTACTGAATGCTAAAATAGCCTTGGAACAAAAACAAAAAGAAGCAATTCCTGCGCTGATTCAATTGCTTCAAAGTACAGAATATGCTAAGTTATACTATTCAGAAGCACTCATGTATCCTGGCACGAAAAGGGTGATTTTTGAAAATGAAATTGTCATCCCATACGAATTAGACTGGATTTCTATTAGAGCAGGCTGGTTACTTGAAGAACTCACTTTCAAGGATTTTGGTTATAGATCTACTGAACTTGATAGTGAACTATTTGAAGAAATCAAACGAAATAATGAAATAGAAACAAATGAAATAATCTATACTATAGATTGGAAAAATAGACAAACAAAGGAGCAAATTATACAATCAAGAAAAAAACAAGCTGAACAAGTTGCAATTTGGTGGGAGCAAAATAAAACTAGTTGGTCCAGAGTTTCTGCTCTCAAAACTGCTTTGCAATCTAATAATGAGTACTGTATCACAAAAGCATTGAATTTTATGGCAAAATATAAATCTGACAAAAATAATTGTGATAATTTTTTTGCTTTATACAAGAGTGAAATTCGCCCACATATTGTTTTATTAAAGCACTCGCTTATTAAAAGCATGCCTGAAAAACTAGAAGACTATTTTCATCATGAAGGACCAAAAAGGAATTAATGTTTTAACTGTCAAACTCATGAAATCATATTTAAATTTCATTCTCATTCTTATTGTTATTGTAAATGCCAAAATTGGCAATAGCCAAACAAATGAAACAAATAAATTGCTAACTAAGGCCCGTGCTTTACAAGGCTATAATACAGTTAGAAATAAAGTATCACAGGATATTTATAATAATTTGATTGCAAAAGAACCTACCAATGCAGTATATTATGCAGAAAGCGGTTTCTTTAATCTTAATCATGCCGATAAAGAATTGGGGATGGCTGATTTAAATGTGGCTATGTACTTGTTAGAAAATAAGGTCTGTACATGCGATTCTGAACATATCATTGCAAGCAATTATGATAGTGAAAAAAAGATCTTTGTTTGCTCGATTGAATTACTTGAAAAAATTTATAGAAAAAAATGGAACCAATTTGATCACGATAATAAACTTGATTCATCCTCTATTTATATTAATAAATTGATTCGTCTGTATACCGATTCCAGTGGAACAAAACCTGATTTTTCAAAATTTGAACATTCTGAAATTGCCATTTATAAACTGAATGAATTGTATAAAGAACAGGCACAAAATTTTGGCGGTTTACACCATTATCGAGATGCCTTGCTAAGCTTAAAAAAAATGACTACCGATGACACTTACCAAGAAAGGAATATGAAATTTATAGATTTCTATGCCATAATCGGCGAATATGATAGTGTTCTACAAATAATGCAAAGAGAACTCTTCATCAAGACAGATTCCGGGATTCGTTTTACGAATAAAAATACTTTTAAAGCCCCAAAATATATTTTAGATTATCTATCGGCCTATATTTCAAAAAGAGATTTCGAAAGCGCATTTAATCTGCTTAACAACAATACCACACTTGTACCTAATCCAGATGTTAAGGGAAAAAATATGAAAGTATTAATGAAAGATTTTTCTATGTACCAAAAAGGGGAGAGTGATAATAATTGTGATAGTATTATTCGAATTAATCAGTACACGTCGGACTACAGTTTTTTCCATTATTATACCTGTATTTTGAATGATTTGAAAATTAAGGATTATGAAAATGCACTAAAATGTTTAAATAGCTTTTACAAAATCATAGAGCCTGATTTATTGAAATTAGAAAGTAGTTCTGTTACAAATCTTAATGGGGATATATACAAATCGGATTACACTTTTTTTTCATTAAAAGGTTATCTATTAACTAAATTAAACAAGAAGGCTGAGGCAAAGATAGCTTATCAACAAGCCCTTAAATTGAATCCAGAATGCAGAGAAGCTTTGGATGAATTAAAAACACTTAATTGATTAAAGCCTACATTTTTAATAAAACAGACTTAACATCTTTATACCAGGGTTCCCAGGGTATAAAATGTGGCGCTTTTTTTAAAATGGTAACATTCACAAATTTTGCATTGGTCAGCATTTTTTGGGCATAAGCTGCATTACCAACAGGAACAAAACTATCCTTATCCCCATGAATGATCCAAACCTTGCAGCTAATTTTATTAAATTCATTTGCCAGTTGCACTAGATCTTTCTTCAAATACCAGATCTCAGTATTGCTTTGCCTAAATGCCCCAGGTAATAAGTATTGAAATGGCGTATGATATAAAAAGCCACGCCAGTTTTCTGCTGGTTCTTCATTCTTATCAACAGCAGCTGCCAATAATACCATCCCCGTAAACCTTTCAGGGTGGTCTGCAACAAGCTGAACAGCCAAAGGACCACCTAAGGAGTGGCCAATGATATACAATGGTTTCCCATTGTCAAACATTTGAATCAATGGACTTATAATAGCTGATTGATCTTTTAAATTTTTTGCTTTCCCAAATTCACTATAACCAAATCCCGGCCGATCAATGGAAACCATTTGATACTTTTTTAAAAGATCTTTATCTTCTAAATATTGTTTAAAGGCATCCCAACTTCCTGGCGAACCGTGAACAAAAAACAAAGTTGGCAATGTATCATTCCCGGTTTTCACATAGTGCAACTTGAAATTGTTTACAACCATTGTTTTTATTTCAAAGGAAATACCTTTCTCTGAAAATTCTTTCCTTGCCTCACTATCAGAGATTCGCATTTTAAAACAGCTTTGAGCAACAATAACCCAAGCAGTTAAAACAATTAAAAAACTGAGGGTGATTTTCATAGAATGCAAAATGGGTAATAGTTAAAGCTAGTTAAATTTTAAATGGATGTAAACACTCCTATTTTTAAAATTTCAACTAATTCTTTTATAATTTCAAGAAAATGTGATTCAGGAAATGTTACAAAAAGAAAAAATAATTATAAATAAACTCTTCCAATGATATCCTAGACCGCTTTTTCTAATATAGAATCCAAACAACCATTAGCATTTTTTCCAACTCCGTAAACTGTTTTCCTGATTTTGTAAATGATAGTTTTCCCATTGTACCAATTTGCAGTCTAAATGATGCAAATGAGCAAAAGATATTTAATACTGGTCATTCTACTATCTATATTTAATAATGTAAAGGCGCAAACAACTCAAAACCCTCCTCGATTAGACACCTCGCATTTAAAATATTTACCAGATGTAACCGTAGTTGGTAGGAATAGCAAAAGTGATTATCAACAAATGCCAGAAGTGGTTGGTACCAATATCTATGCTGGTAAAAAAAATGCGCTAATCTTATTGGATAATGTACATGGCAATATAGTTACCAATACTATGCGGCAGGTGTTGGCAAAAGTTCCTGGCATTCATATTTGGGAGAGCGATCCCAGTGGAATTCAGATTGGGATTGCAGCACGTGGATTAAGTCCAAATAGGAGTTGGGAATTTAATGTAAGGCAAAATGGTTATGATATTGCAGCAGATCCATTTGGATATCCAGAAGCATATTATAATCCTCAACTACAAGCTGTGCAACGGATAGAAATTGTTAGGGGGCAAGGCTCACTGCAATATGGCCCTCAATTTGGAGGATTGGTAAATTATATTTTACGCAATGGAACTGATATTAAAAAACCATTTGAATTTGAAACGCAACAAACTTTTGGTAGTAATGGACTTTTTAATAGTTACAATGCTATAGGTGGGAAGAAGGGCAAAGTTAACTACTATTCATTTTTTGATCATCGCAGTGGAGATGGATGGAGACAAAATAGTGCGTTTTCTACAAATGCAGGTTATGCAACGGTTACCTATTCTTTCAGTAAAAAGTTTAGTTTAACTGCAGAACTAATGCGCTCAAATTTCCGTAGTCAGCAACCTGGAGGGTTAACGGATACTCAATTAAAACAAAATGCACAAGAGAGTTTCAGAAGCCGAAATTGGTTTGATATTACTTGGACAACTCCCGCTTTAATAGCCAATTTTCAAATAAATGAAAACACCCAATGGAATACGAAACTGTTTGGTACTATAGGAGATAGAAACAGTGTTGGTTTTCTACAACCAATCACTATAAAAGACAGTATTAATGCAACTACCCTAACTTATAATAATCGGGTAGTGAATCTTGATCAATATAGAAACTATGGTTTAGAAAGTAGATTAATTACAAACTATCATCTTGGAAAAATGAAAAATACAATTTCAGGTGGTATTCGATTATATACTGGTACAACTAACAGGCAAGCAGATGGAAAAGGAACTACAGGTTCAGATTATGATGTAACTGTTGTTGGCAACTATCCAAGAGATATAGCATTCCATTCAAAAAATGCAGCAGCTTTTGTAGAAAATATTTTCCGTATCACAGATAAGCTATTAATCATTCCAGGTGTACGATATGAATGGCTAGAAGGTTCCGCTTCAGGTAGAAATGGATATTCAACAGGGGGTGCAGAGATAATTTTACAAAACATTACTCGTAGCCGAAGTTTTGTTATAGCAGGTTTAGGTGCAGAATACCATATTACAAAAGCTACCGAAATATATGGCAATATCTCACAGGCTTATCGCCCTATACAATTTGCCAACCTTCAAGCCCCACCCACAACCGATATTGTGGATCCCAATTTGAAAGATGCCAATGGATATAATGCAGATATTGGTTATAGAGGTAGAGTAAAAAACTATCTTCAATTTGACATCAGTGGTTTTTATTTACAATACAATAATCGTGTGGGCACTATCTCAACAAGCAGTACTACCCGATTAATTACCAATGTAGGCAACAGTACTAGCAAAGGGATAGAGACCTATATTGAATTTCATCCACTAAAGGCATTTACCAAAACTAGTTATGCAGATCTGATTATTTTTAGCTCTTATGGCTATACAGATGCTACCTACAGCGGCGACTATAAAGATGCCAATACAAAAGGAAAGAAGGTAGAAAATGCGCCAACAAATATTTTTCGTGGAGGAATTTCAGCAGGAAATAAAGGATTTTTATTAACCATTCAAGTAAGCTCAGTAGGGGAAGCTTTCAGCGATGCTAATAATACTGTTATTGCTTCTGCAAATGGGAATACAGGATTAATCCCAGCTTATAGCGTTACTGATCTATCTGCCTCTTATAAATTGAATAAAGGCCTGAATTTTAAGGCTGGTTTAAATAATTTATTTAATGAAATATATTTTACCCGCCGAGCAGGAGGCTATCCAGGACCAGGTGCCTTACCAGCTGATGGTAGAACATTCTTTATTTCGATTGGGGCAAAATTGTAAATCATTTGCTTTTATTCCGGCATGCTGCATGACCTCGCTGCGCTCGGTCACTTCCCAATACAAAACTTAGAAAAAATAAAATCTAGTTGATCTTCATTGGTGATCTCACCGGTGATCAAGCCAAGATAGTGCAAACACTGGCGAATATCCAATGCAAGTAAATCTCCCGTAATATGCATGTCTAGACCATCTGCCACATCTTTTAATGATGCCGCTAGTTGCTTGAGTGCATCATGATGACGCGCATTAGTAACAATGGTAGCTTCTGCATTTAAATCGCCGTGTATGGCTTTGTTTACCAATGCTTTTTTGAGTTGGTCTATCCCATGACGCTGTTTTGCAGAGATAAAAATAATTTCTGGCACCTGGCTAAAAGCCGCTATAGAAGCGGGTTCTGCCGCATCAGACTTATTGGCAATGAGTAAATACTTGATACGCTCTTTTTCAAAAACTGAAATCATTTCTTTTAATTCAATCAATGAAATCTCGTTTTGGTCAAAGAGGTATAAAACCAAATCAGCCGCGCGCATTTTTTCAAAACTCTTTTCAATGCCAATGGTTTCAATACTATCAGTACTATGTTCTCTAATGCCTGCGGTATCAATAAGTCTAAAGAGAATACCATCAATATTCAACACTTCTTCAATAGTATCGCGGGTGGTACCTGCCAGTTCGCTCACAATAGCTCTATTCTCATTCAATAGTGTATTCAACAAAGTTGACTTACCCGCATTGGGTTTGCCAATAATGGCCACTTGTACCCCATTCTTAATGGCATTCCCTAATTGAAAAGAATCTAATAATTGTTTGGTAGAACTACTGAGTAATTGTATTAGTCTAACCAACTGATCCCTATCGGCAAAAGCAACGTCTTCTTGAGAAAAATCCAATTCCAATTCAATGAGTGCAGAGAATTTAACCAACTCTTCTCTCAACTGGTGCAAGGCAGAAGAAAAACCACCCCGCATATTATTCAAAGCCGTTCTTCTACTAGCTTCTGTATTGCTTGCAATCAAGTCAGCAACTGATTCTGCTTGAGCCAAATCCAATTTCCCGTTGAGAAAAGCACGTTGGGTAAATTCTCCTGGCTTGGCCATACGCACTCCTCTAGCATTAATGGCCTGAATTACTTTTTCAATAATATAGGGCGATCCATGCGTACTAATTTCAATAGTGTCTTCTCCTGTATATGATTTAGGACCTTTGAATAAAGACAATACCACTTCATCCAACGCATTCTCTCCATCTTTTAAATAACCTACATGCAGGGTATGAGACGCTTGTGCTTCTAAATCCTTAGAAGGAAACAGACTATTAATCACAGGAAATGCTTGTTTTCCGCTAATTCTAATTACGCCAATAGCGCCTATTCCTGGAGCTGTAGCAAGCGCCACAATGGTATCATCCCAACCTATAAATTTTGAAGACAAAGGAATTGTTTTTGCAAAAATAGCGTTTCAGGGCTTGGATAGACCAATCTGCCAAACCATTCTTGCAATGAATTACTATTACTCCTCAGAAACCCTAAAGCTAATGGCTTGCCTTTGGCGATAAATTACCTTGGTACCATTCTGTTCTGCGGGAATCCAATTAGGCCCTTTTTTAATAGCCCTAACCGCTTCTGCTCCTGTTCCATAGCCTGGATCATTTTCAGCTTGTACTTCACTAATAATGCCTTCTTTATTCACCACAAATGAAACCACTACGGTATAAATGCCAGCAGGAGCCCCATTATTAACAGGTAAATCTCTATTGAGGTTCTTTTCCAGGAACTTGGTCCAACCGGCTAGACCATCAGGAAAACGGGCTTGAATTTGAACTGTTTTGAATTCTTTTTCATAATCTAATGAAGGTGGTTCTAATTGGCTAGATCCAGTAGTTGCCTCCACAGGCGCTGAAGGCAAACCCTGCTCTTCTGCTCCCTCCACATGCGCATTGCCAATCTGAACTTTTTCCAGGTCATCTACTGGCTTCATTTCATCTTCTTCAGCCACAAATTTGTCAGGAGTAATTACAGGAACATTATATCGCTCAGCGGCAACTACTATTTTTTCTTTTGGAGGTGGAGGAGGCAGTTCCTTCTCTTTTATTTTGTTTTGATAAGGATCTAGGATTACATCAATCTTAGGTTGCTCCTGAATAAATGTTCGTCCACGATTGGCTAATAAATTACCTACTAGAAATAGCAGACAAATTAAAATGGTACCCATTAATGCATATTCCATGCGCTTGTTATAATTCTTACGCAAGTCATAAGCACCATAATTTTTGTTTCGGCCCTCAAATAAGAGGTCAAGCAGTTCCGCTTGAAGGATTTGCATTTTTTCCATAATGGTTGTTTTCAATGTGATGGAGCAATACAATTATTTCCATAAAACAAACCAAAAATTAACAAAGCCATTCCTGTGAAACAGTTGCTATAGTTACGTTTCAGAGCATAAAAAAGCCCCACTCAAATAAGTGGGGCTTTAAAAATATCAG
>CALRXZ020000136.1:0-10467 GCA_943372255.1 Chitinophaga pinensis | reverse complement strand
CAGACGAATTACAAATCAAAATGGCACAGGGAGCCAAGCCTGGTGAAGGCGGACAATTACCTGGTCATAAAGTGGATGATTGGATTGGAAAAACGCGTCATAGTACCCCTGGAGTAGGTTTAATTTCTCCTCCTCCGCACCATGATATTTATTCTATTGAAGATTTGGCCCAATTAATCTTTGATCTAAAGAATGCCAATCGCGCAGCAAGGATCAACGTGAAACTTGTTTCAAAAGCAGGTGTAGGAACCATTGCTGCAGGTGTGGCCAAGGCCAAGGCCGATGTGGTACTGATTTCTGGCTTTGATGGAGGTACTGGAGCATCTCCTATTAGCTCTATTAAACACGCAGGTTTACCTTGGGAATTAGGTTTAGCAGAAGCTCATCAAACACTGGTTAAGAATAAGTTACGCGGCCGTGTTGTGGTTCAAGCAGATGGTCAAATGAAAACCGGAAGAGATATTGCCATTGCTGCTTTATTGGGTGCAGAGGAATGGGGTGTTGCAACAGCAGCCTTGATTGTTGAGGGTTGTATTATGATGCGCAAATGCCATTTAAATACCTGCCCAGTGGGTGTAGCTACTCAGGACCCTGAATTGCGTAAGCGCTTTAAAGGAGATCCTGATCATATTGTCAACTTCTTCAAATTTATTACAGAAGAATTGCGTGAGATCATGGCCGAATTGGGTTACCGCACAGTCAATGAAATGGTTGGTCAAGCAGAGAACCTAGAAATGAGAGAAGGGATTACTCATTGGAAATATAGTAAACTAGACCTCTCTCCTATTCTGTATAAAGAGCCTGCTTCTGAAGATACTAGCTTATACAACCAAGAGAAACAGGATCATGGCATTAGTGAAGTATTGGATTGGCAATTACTAAAAATTGCGCAAGCAGCTATTGACAACAAACAGCGCGTACAAGCCAGTTTTGAAATCAAGAATACCGATAGAACAGTTGGTACCATTGTCTCTAATGAGATTACTAAAAAGTATAAAGCTGCAGGTCTTCCTGATGATACCATCCACTTTAATTTTAGAGGCACTGCAGGGCAAAGCTTTGGCGCCTTTAATGCCAAGGGGATTACGCATGAACTAGAGGGAGATGCCAATGACTATTTTGGAAAAGGTTTGAGTGGCGCTAAACTCATTGTATATCCTGATCGCACTGGCAGTTTTGTTCCAGAAGAGAATATCATTATTGGAAACGTGGCGTTCTATGGAGCTACTACAGGGGAAGCCTATATTCGTGGTAAAGCAGGTGAACGTTTCTGTGTAAGAAATTCAGGCGCACAAGTAGTAGTTGAAGGCGTTGGTGACCATGGTTGCGAATATATGACTGGTGGTGTTGCTGTGATTCTTGGTAGCACGGGTAGAAACTTTGCCGCAGGCATGAGTGGAGGTGTTGCTTATATCTATGATCTTGACAACAGCTTTGCAGAAAAATGCAATATGGAAATGGTAGACCTTGACCCGCTGGATCAAGAAGATGCTGGTATACTAAATGACCTCATCACCAAACACTATGCACATACAGCAAGCAAAGTGGCCAAATTTGTCTTGGACGATTTTGACAACCAACTGAAACAGTTTATTAAAGTATTCCCCAAAGACTACAAAAAAGTGGTTTTGGACAAAAAGAAAAACGGCGTAGCTACAGGTAAATAAACAAAGCCAAACTTATTAATTATGGGCAAACCAACCGGATTTATAGAATTCACAAGAGAACTTCCAAGCAAAAGGGCCGTTTCAGAAAGATTGAAGGATTATAATGAATTTGTTCAAAGACTTCCTGAAGAAAAGCTAAACCAACAGTCTGGACGCTGCATGAATTGTGGTGTACCATTCTGCCATAGCGGGTGTCCTTTGGGCAATGTAATTCCAGAATTCAATGACGCAGTCTACAAAAAGAGCTGGGCCGAAGCTTATGACATTTTAAGCTCCACCAATAATTTTCCAGAATTCACTGGAAGAATATGTCCTGCTCCTTGTGAAAGTGCCTGCGTATTAGGAATTAATCAACCCCCTATAACTATTGAGGAAATTGAAAAGCATATTATTGAAATTGCTTTTGACAAAGGATTTGTAAAAGCCAGAAAACCAAATCTTAGATCTGGCAAAAAAATAGCCGTAATTGGATCTGGCCCCTCTGGCTTGGCCGCAGCTGCTCAATTAAACTATGCCGGACATCAGGTTACAGTTTACGAAAGAGACGATGCTCCAGGTGGTCTTTTACGTTATGGTATTCCCGATTTTAAATTGGAAAAATGGGTAATAGACCGCAGGGTAAAACTCATGGAAGAAGAAGGGGTTATCTTTAAATGTAATGCTAATGTGGGAGTAAATACCAGTATTAATGATTTACTTAGGGAAAACCATGCCATTGTATTGGCAGGGGGCAGTACCATCCCTCGTAACCTAAATATTCCTGGAAGAGAACTCAATGGGGTGCATTTTGCTATGGACTTTTTAAAGCAACAAAACAAAAGAGTAGCCAACCGGCCAGTAGAAGTAGCTGAATTATTAGCTTCCAGCAAAGATGTAGTGGTCATTGGTGGTGGTGATACAGGTAGCGACTGCGTAGGTACATCCAATAGGCAAGGAGCTTCGTCTGTAACTCAATTTGAATTACTTCCTAAGCCACCTGAGAGTAGAACAACTTATATGCCTTGGCCAACTTACCCCATGACCTTAAAAACATCTTCTTCTCACGATGAAGGCGCTATTAGGCAATGGGCAGTAGCAACCAAAGCATTTATAGGCGATGAAAATGGCAACTTAAAAGCACTCAGGATTGTAGACTTAGAATGGACTAGTAGTAATGATGGTAGACCCGCAAAATTTACCGAAAGAGCCAATAGCGAAAGAGAAATTCCGTGCCAATTGGCTTTATTAGCTATGGGATTTTTACACCCTCAACATGATGGTCTCATTCACCAATTAGGCGTGGAAATAGATGAAAGAGGAAATGTAAAAGCAGATGAGAAAGGGTTTCAAACCAATATTCAAAAGATTTTTACCGCTGGCGATATGCGCAGAGGTCAGTCATTAGTAGTTTGGGCCATTAGCGAAGGCAGGGAAGCCGCAAGAAAAGTAGATGAATACTTAATGGGACAGTCTCAATTAGAGACTAAAGACCATAGTTATGTGGTAAATAGGTAACATACTTTATAATTTTAATATTTGAAACCCGTTTGATAAAAAATCAAACGGGTTTCTTTTTATTAAGAGAATTTCTAAGAAATCAATAGAAAAACAATGATTTATATAATTTATTTAGTCATTTATTCACATTAACTTTAATTATATGTTTTATTAATGTTCATTTTTGGCAATTATTTTACTATTTTAGCATTGTAAAAATTGTATTAACAATTATTTCTATACCAAAACAAACCTCAATGAAAAAACTGTCATTACAAAACACCATCCCATTTTTTCTGCTGTTAGTGGTTGCCATTGCTGCAATTTTTGTGCCTTCATTACCAGCTTTTGACGATGCCGGCAAATACAGTGCGGCAGACATTACTTGGATGCTTGTATCCACTGCTTTAGTGTTCTTAATGACTCCTGCTCTTGCCTTCTTTTACGGAGGTATGGTTCACCGCAAAAACATTCTTTCTACTATGATGAAAAGTATGGTTGCCACTGGTGTGGTATCTGTAGTTTGGGTAGTAGTAGGATATAGCCTTTGCTTTGGTGATACCATTGGAGGTTTTATTGGTAATCCAACAACACACTTTATGTTTAAAGGAGTTGTTTCTGGAGCACCTTGGAGTCTTGCACCAACTATTCCATTATCCCTATTTGCATTATTCCAATTAATGTTTGCGATTATCACCCCAGGATTGGTGGTTGGAGCTGTAGCTGAACGTATTCGCTTTGCTTCTTACACATTGTTTATCATTTTGTTTAGCTTATTAGTATATGCTCCAATTGCGCATTGGACTTGGCATCCAGAAGGATTCTTGTTCAAAATGGGTGCTTTGGATTTTGCTGGCGGTACTGTAGTACATATTTCTGCAGGTTGTGCTGCATTAGCAGGAGCATTGGTTTTAAAACGCCGTCAATCTCATATTGAGCAACAAGAAGTGCCTCCAGCAAATATTCCTTATGTTTTGATAGGAACAGGTTTACTCTGGTTTGGTTGGTTCGGTTTTAATGCTGGATCTGCTGTAGGTGCTGGTGGCCTTGCTGTATCTGCATTTGCTACAACCAATACTGCTGCAGCTGCTGCAGGTTTGTCTTGGATGTTTTTTGATGTTCTTCGTGGCAAAAAACCTTCTGTACTTGGATTCTGTATTGGTGCAGTGGTAGGATTGGTTGCTATTACACCGGCGGCTGGTTTTGTAGCTATTCCTCAAAGTATCTTTATTGGTTTTACCGCAGCTATTATCTCTAATTTGGCTGTTCACTACAAAAGCAAATCTTCATTGGATGATACACTTGACGTATTCCCTTGCCACGGTGTTGGTGGTATGGTAGGTATGTTGATGACTGGTATTTTTGCAACAAAAACTGTCAATGGCGCAGGTGCTGATGGTTTATTGTATGGCAATGCATCTTTCTTCTTTATTCAAGTAAAAGCTTTGTTGATTGTAGTTGCATATAGCTTTATTGTATCATTCTTGATCTTTAAGTTCATCAACCTAGTATTACCAATGCGTGTATCAACTGAAGACGAAGCTCTTGGTTTGGATGCAACACAACACAATGAGAAATACGGTAGAAGGCCTGAATTGGCATAATGCTATCGTAATCAGTTCTAATTTCTATAGTTGTCCATTCTAGACAACTGACTACATAAAAAAACTGTCAATAAACTTCTGACCAAGTTTATTGACAGTTCTCTCAAAGATTGCAATCTTAAAAAAATAAGGTACAGCCATTTAATAAACTTCTGACCAAGTTTAAAGGCTGTACCTATTCTTAATCATAAAACCAATAGCAATGTTAAAGAAAATTCTTGCAGTTTCCCTTTGTTTTTCAGGCTTTTTCAACGCGAATGCTCAATCAGACAGTACCAAATCAAGTCCGGTTATAACTGGTTCTTTAGATGCCTACTATCGTTACAATTTTGCTGATCCATCAGGCAAATTGAATAACTATACTAGTTTTACCAACTCTCAAAACAGTTTTGAACTAGGTATGGCTTCATTAAAAGTGGATCACAGTATTGGCAAAGTTGCTGCTACTGTTGATCTTGGATTTGGAAGAAGGGCACAGGAGTTTTCCTACAATGATGCCAATACGGTGTTTTCTATTAAACAAGCTTATTTGAGCTGGGCAGTTTCTGACAAATTCAAATTAACAGCAGGAAAATGGGCTACCCATGTTGGATATGAATTAGTAGATGCTACTGGTAATAGAAACTATAGTATGTCTTATGGATTCTCTTATGGACCATTCTTTCATACTGGTATAAAAGCAGATATCTCATTAGGAGGCAAATCGGCCTTGATGGTTGGTGTAGCTAGCCCAACTGACTTTACCACTACTACTTCACCAAATAAAGTGTTTATTGCACAATTTAGTACTGGTACCAAGAATGATAAGTTAAAAGCTTATTTGAACTACCAAGGCGGTAAAACTGGTAACAATAGCGGCTTTGGTCAATTTGACTTGGTATTGTTAGGCACTATCAGCAGCAAATTTGCTATCAACTATGATGGTACTATTGCCAATGTTAAAACAGCAGGAACAACTAGTAGCTGGTCTAGTAATGCGCTTTACTTGAATTTTGATCCAACCAGTAAATTAGGATTGACACTTCGTGGAGAATATTTTGATGATAAAAAATCTGCATCTGCAGGTGCTTTTGGATCAAGTGTATTTGCAACCACCCTTTCTGCAAATTTGAAAGTTGGTCCGCTGACTTTTATTCCTGAAATCAGAATGGATAATGGTAGCAACGAAATCTTCTTTAAAAGCGGTGGCCAAGCAACCAAAAGCACAAGCGGTTTCTTAATTGCTGCTGTTTATAAATTCTAAAATGCAATTTTGAAAAAATACTAAAACTACTATGTGAAAAACCAAAAAGCGCCTAAATGGGCGCTTTTTTTATGCTTAATATCCAAAATTCTGCTTAAGTTAGACCATGAAGCTGATGTTAGGATTTTTGCGTTTCATTTATTGCAGTTGGGCATTTGCATGGTTCCTTTTACTAATGTTCCTTGCATTTCCATTAGTAATGATTTGCCTTTTATTTGGTAAGGTAAAAGGTGGAAATGTGATTTACCAGATTTGCAGAACTTGGGGAGTAATCTGGTATTTTTTAATTGGAATCAGGTATCAGACTGTTTTGGAAGTAGTTGCCAATACCAAAAAACAATACATATTTGTAGCCAACCATATTTCTTATATGGATATTCCTCAAATCTTAATGATTGCCAAACCTGGACAGCCCTTGCGTATTCTTGGAAAATATGAAATGGTTAAAGTGCCCATTTTTGGTTGGATTTATAAAGCTGCAGTAATTCTGGTAGATCGAAGAAATGCAGAAACCAGGTCCAAAAGTGTAAGGGCCTTAAAAGCGGCTATTAAAAATGGCATTTCTATATTTATTTTTCCAGAAGGTACTTTCAATGAGTCTTCAGAACCACTAAAGTCCTTTTTTGACGGTGCTTTTCGAATTGCCATTGAGACTGGCATCCCCATCAAACCTGTTTTATTAATAGATACATTAGAAAGACTACACTACCATTCTATTTTTTCATTAACCCCAGGTAAAAACAGAGTTGTTTATTTGGAAGAAGTGCCTGTAGCTGGACTTGAGATGAAGGATATTGCCTTTTTGAAACAAAAAGTTTTTGACTTGATGGAACAAGGATTAAGACGTTATCGTAACTATCCCTAATTTCACTTGAAGCAACTTATCTTAGTCCTATAGCCAAATGTCAGATTCACTAGACTATTCATTATTTCCTGAGCCACAAACGGCTCCCACCATTTTTGCAGAAGTGGTGATTCCCCTTGCCTTACCCAAAAACTATACTTGGTCTATTCCTATTGAAATGAATGAACTAGTTAAACCAGGAGTAAGGGTTGAAGTTGTTTTGGGAAAACATAAAAAATATGCGGGTATTATCAAGTCACTTTCTACTATTGGACCAACCGCATTCAAACCAAAGCCAATATTGAATGTATTGGATGAAGAACCCTTGGTATATGAACAACAGCTTCGGTTATGGCAATGGATTGCCAACTATTATATGTGCAGTGAGGGTGAAGTAATGCAAGCAGCTATTCCTGCAAACCTAAAATTATCTAGTGAATCAATTCTCATTTGGAATGAACAAGAAGATTATGATGTAACACAATTATCAGATGAAGAATTCCTAGTTACAGAAGCCCTAGAAATGAAAAAAGAACTTAGGCTTCAAGAAGTGCAACAAATACTTGACGGATCAAAAGTTTATCCGGTTATCAAAAGATTAATTGAAAAACAGATTTGCCAAATTTGGGAGGAGTTAAAAGAAAAATACCAAACGAAAAAACAGACTTTTGTAACACTTCATCCAAATTATATTTCTGAAGACAAGCTTTCTGACCTACTAAATAATTGGGGGAAAGCCCCAAAACAAATGGAGTTATTACTCTCCTATTTGCATTTGATGAAAACAGAAGGCGAAGTCACACAACCTGCTCTTTTAAAAAAGTCAAATGCATCAGCCGCACAACTTAAAGGGCTAGTAGAAAAAGGAATTCTACAGCTAGATAAAAGAGCGGTAGATAGAATACCTCAATTAGATGCAGAACACCAATTAAATTTTACACTTTCAACTGCCCAAGCAACTGCATTAACCCAAATTGAACAATCATTTCAAGAAAAACCTGTTTGTCTTTTACACGGCATCACGGCAAGTGGGAAGACTCAGATTTATATTCATCTGATTGAACAGTACATGCAAAAAGGGCAACAAGTCTTATACTTATTGCCCGAGATTGCCTTGACATCTCAAATTATCCGAAGGCTACAAGCGCATTTTGGGGGTAGTATTGGTATTTATCATTCCAAGTTCAATGCCAATGAACGGGTTGAAATCTGGAACAAAGTAAAGAACGGTTCGCTTAAAGCAGTATTAGGCGCACGTTCTGCACTTTTTCTGCCCTTTAAAGACCTTGGGCTGATTATTGCAGACGAAGAGCATGATCCTTCTTATAAGCAGCAAGAACCGGCCCCTAGGTACCATGCAAGGGATGCCGCTGTTTATTATGCCTCTTTATTTAATGCCAAAGTGTTATTAGGCAGTGCTACACCAAGTTTAGAATCATATTATAATGCGGTTCAAGGCAAATATGGATTGGTTAAACTATTAGAACGTTTTGGAGAAGCTTCCTTACCCACCATGGAATTGGTAGATATTAGAAAACTGCATTACGATGAAAATGGAAAAACGGTTTTCACTCCCGGACTTTTAACTGCCATTCAGAAAACACTCCAAGAGAAAAAGCAAATCATTTTATTTCAAAATAGAAGAGGTTATTCGCCCTATTTATTGTGTGAGACCTGTGGTTGGATTCCACATTGTTCTCAGTGCGATGTTACCCTCACCTATCACAAAGCCAAACATAAACTCACTTGCCACTATTGTGGTAGCACATACCCTGTTGTTCAAACCTGTGCCGCTTGTGGTAGCCATCATTTTATTCAAAAGAATTTTGGTACTGAAAAAATAGAGGAACAAGTCACCAGTTTATTCCCAGATGCCCGAATTGCCAGAATGGATTATGATACTGTTAAAGGAAAAAATGATCATGATGCCATGGTAAAACTTTTTGAACAACAAAGACTAGACATCTTGGTTGGCACACAAATGGTAGTGAAAGGTTTGGATTTTGAACACGTAAATCTAGTAGGCATTATTGATGCTGATGGCATTTTAAATTTTACTGATTTCAGGGTAAATGAACGAGCATTTCAATTAATGGAACAAGTAAGTGGAAGGGCGGGAAGAAAAAATAGTTTGGGCCAGGTAATCATTCAAGTAAGTAATCCACATCATCCGGTCTTACAATTTGTTTCTCAACACGATTTCAAAAAATTATATGATTTTGAAATCAAGAATCGGGAGATCTTCCAATATCCTCCTTTTACCAGATTGATTCAAGTAAAATTCAAACACAAGGACAAACAAATTGCAGAGGAGGCCGCAAATATAGTAGCAGCAACCCTTAAAAAGCAATTTGGCGATGCAATTAATGGACCCGCTCAACCAGCAGTTGATAGAATTAGAAATCAATTTATCTGGGAAGTTTTAATTAAAATGCCCAAGGACCCTATTAGCATAAGAAAATGTAAAGTCATATTGGAACAACAGTCTTTAATTTTACTGAATAACAAAAGATATCGTTCCGTATCTATGATTCCAGATGTAGACCCTATTTAAAATTATTGATTGTATGAAACTACAGGAAAATTTTTCTTTAAAGTCTTTGAATAGTTTTAACATAGATATTTCTTCCCGCTATTTTGCTAAGTTTTCAAGTTTGGAAGAACTGAAAATACTTCAGGAACTCACTTCAAATAAAACTTTAGAAAAGCCCCTGATTCTAGGCGGCGGCAGCAATATTTTATTTACCAAAAACTTTGATGGGACCATATTAAAAAATGAAATTCTTGGAATTCATTTGGTAGAAGAAACCAAGGATCATTTTATTGTGGAAGCAGGTGCTGGAGAAAATTGGCATGAATTTGTCATGCATTGCATAGACAATAACTATGCAGGCTTAGAAAATCTTAGTCTTATTCCAGGAACTGTTGGTGCTTCCCCTATTCAGAATATTGGTGCTTATGGAGTAGAAATCAAAGATTGTTTTCACTCTTTAGACGCATACCATTTAAAAGACAAATCTGTTGTCAAATTTGAATCCAAAGACTGTTTTTTTGGATATAGGGAAAGCATTTTTAAAACAGCATTTAAAAACCAATTTGCCATTTTAAAGGTAAGATTCCAATTATCTAAACAACCCAATCTTAAAACTAGTTATGGGATTATTGAACAAGAATTAGCAAAAAAGCATATTAGTTCTCCAAGCATTAAAGACATTTCTAATGCTGTAATCAGCATTAGAACTTCCAAACTTCCTGATCCAAAAATCATTGGAAATGCGGGAAGTTTTTTTAAAAACCCCATCATCCCTTTATCAAAATTTGAACAACTTAAAAATCAATATCCTTCTGTTCCAGGTTATCCCTGTGACAAACCTGAATCTGTAAAAATTGCGGCCGGATGGTTAATAGATCAATGTGGTTGGAAGGGATTTAGAAAAGCGGAAGCAGGATGTCATGCTTTACAGGCATTGGTATTGGTTAATTATGGAAATGCAACCGGTTCAGAAATATTGACTCTCTCAGATGAAATCATATATTCTATCCAAGACAAATTTGGTATTGAACTTGAAAGAGAAGTGAATATCCTCTAACTATAGCAAAAAAAAGACCCCGATTAATCGGGGTCTTTTTGCA
>CALRXZ020000135.1:0-10482 GCA_943372255.1 Chitinophaga pinensis | reverse complement strand
AAACACCTTGATTGCATTAGCCATTTCATTTGGATTCTCCGGATTAAAATAACTAACACTTTTACCACCTACTTCTGGGAGTGATCCTGCTCTTGAAGAAGCAATTGGAACTTGACACATTTGAGCATCTAAAATTGGGATTCCAAATCCTTCATACCTAGACGGGAATACAAATACTTTAGCTCCAGCTATTAATGGATTTACCTCATCATCAGGCACATAACCCGTAAACACCACATTGTTATTTAAACCTTCTCGTTTAATCACTTCCATCAATGCTTCGCTTTTATTTTGATGCCCTACTAATAAAAGCTTGAGGTTAACATATTTAGCAACCAAAATTTTAAATGCCAATAAAAGATTCTCTATATTCTTGTGCGGACTAGGACTACTAAAAGCAATAATATAGGGATCAATTAAATTGTATTTTTCTAATACTTTTTTGGAAATACTTTTCCCTTCAAAGGGCAAATCGTTGGACCCAGATAAATAAGTGACAATAATTTTATTAGCATCTGCTTTGGTATACTTTACAATCTGTTCTTTTGAAAAATAGGAAATGGTAATTATTTTTTTTGAAAACCAAGCGGATAAATTAACCATTGAACCTAAGAGGACTCTCTTAGAAAACTTCATCTGTCCGCCATGACCCCGATAATTAATATCTAAGATGGAAACAATTTTAGTCTTTCTGGTTAAGATGGGTGTAACATATCCAAGGGAATGCACTAGGTCAACTTTGTCTTTTTCTAAATAAAATGGTAAAACAAATTGTTCCCATAAATAACGCAAGTATACACTTGAATAGGAAAAAGGTAATACCCTAACGGTAAAGTTTTTACCCAATTCAAAATCAGCAACTTTACAATCTTGATGGATATAAATATAATACTCTGTTTCAGTATCTAATAATGCAATTGAGGCAACTACTTTTTTTGCATACGTTACAGAACCACCTGCCAATTTTGGATTGATAAAAAGTAAATTAATTCCTACTCTGCTCATTCTATTCATATTTTGATTGGAGCTCACACTCAACCATTTTCTTGGTTAATTCTTTTGCCTTAATTTTTGCCTCCCAGTGTAAAATATTTTTTGCTTTAGATGGATCAGCTAACCCTTTTTCAATATCAGTTGGTCTTAAAAGAGTATCATCGAATACAACATGTTTTTCCCAGTCTAAATTCAAATGATCAAATACGTAGATGATGAATTGTCTGAGACTAATTGTTTGGCCTGTGGCAACAATAAAGTCATCTGCCCGGTCTTGTTGTAACATTAGCCACATTGCTTCTACATATTCTGGAGCCCAACCCCAATCCCTTTGAATATCAATATTTCCCAAAGACAGTTTTTCCTGAGCACCTCTTGCAATTCTGCATGCTGCAGATACAATCTTCTTTGTAACAAATCTTTCTTTTCGTAGTGGTGATTCATGATTAAAAAGAATTCCAGTACAAGCAAAAATTTTATAGGCCTCCCTATAGTTTGCAACTTCCCAAAATGAAGTAGCTTTTGCTACGCCATAAGGACTTCTTGGTCTAAAAGGTGTTTCTTCATTTACAGCAAAACTAACATTACCAAAACACTCACTTGATCCTGCATTATATAGTTTGATTGGTAATTGTGAAAAACGAATAGCTTCTAAAATATTTAGGGTCCCTACACTAATACTTTCTAAGGTTTCCACTGGTTGTTGAAAAGAGAGTGCCACTGATGTTTGACCAGCTAGATTATAAATTTCATCTGGCTGTACTTTCATAATTGCTTGTAAAACACTCCTAAAATCATTAAGCGATACAGATACATATTTAATTTGATCATGAATCCCTAATTTCCAATGATTTTCAAAACTACTGCTTTCCGCATCTCTTGAACCTCCATATACCTGATAACCTTTAGCAAGTAAAAGTCTGGCTAAATAAGTCCCATCCTGACCACTAACCCCACAAATGAGTGCTTTTTTCATAATGTCTAATTAGTAATTAAAATTTATTCCACACTTTTCTGTTCACATAATCTGTATAGCTCAAGATGATTCGCAATACCTTTTTTGATACATTTTCAGTATCATAATCAAATACAGTTTTAAAAACCGCAGGGTTTTCTGAATGATGAGATATTACTACGTCTATAGCATTTAAAATGGTAGCAGTTTCAAGTCCACACATGATTAATGTACCCTCATCCATTCCTTCTGGACGCTCATGTTGTTGCCTTACTGTAATTGCTGGGAATTTTAATATTGAAGACTCTTCAGTAATAGTTCCACTATCCGAAATTACGGTAGCTGCATTTTGTTGCAGTTTTACATAATCAGGGAAGCCTAAAGGTGCCAAAAACTGAATCTTTGTATTGAAACTAAATTCTTTTTGTTGTTCTAATCGCTTCCTAGTTCTTGGATGAGTAGAAACGATTATTGGCAAATCATATTTTTCTTCAATAGCTTGAATCGCTTTTAATAGCTTAACAAAATTTTCAGTATTGTCAACATTTTCTTCCCTATGAGTACTAACAATAAAATACTTATTCTTTTCTAGCCCTAAACGATCCAATACATTTGATGCATTAATCTGTTTTTCATAATGATGCAAAACTTCCATCATGGGTGAACCAGTTTTAATAATCAATTCTGGTCTCAGCCCTTCTGCAATTAGATATCTTCGCGCGTGTTCAGTATAAACCAAATTAACATCGCTTAAATGGTCAACCACCTTTCTATTAATCTCTTCTGGTACTCGTAAATCAAAACACCTGTTTCCTGCTTCCATATGAAATATAGGAATCTTTCTGCGTTTAGCACCCATAATGCCTAAACAAGAATTTGTATCGCCCAAGATTAGGATTGCATCTGGTGCTTCTTTTTCTAAAATGTCATCTGTTTTGGCAATTACGTTTCCAATAGTATACGCTAAGGTTTCACCTACAGAATTTAGAAAATAATCTGGTTTTCGAATTCCTAATTCATCAAAAAAGATTTCATTTAATTCATAATCATAATTCTGGCCTGTATGCACCAATATATGTGTTAGATTCTTATCAAGTTCTGCAATTACCCTGCTTAGTTTTATAATTTCTGGGCGTGTACCTACAAGTGTTAAAACTTTCATCTTTATTATATTATTCAAAAACAATAAATATCATTATCTAACTAAACTTTTATCCATTAAATCCAAGTAGACTTTTCAGGAAACTTATCACCTTTTTTCTTTGACTTCATTTTAAATTTAATGGAATTTAAAATGGCATCAAAAATAGTCTTGAAAGAAGTTTTAGGTAAGATCCTATTCATTAAACTTACCGTGTAGCTTGCTTCAAGGATATTGTTTATTTCATACAAAGTGCAATCAATAAATAGTCTGTTTACAGCAAGTGCATTCCCTTCAATGGGCTTTTTCTTGGCATATTTACGTTTTTCTGAAAGTGCTTTGAGATAAAAATCTTCCAGTCCCTGATAAACAGCAATTTCATAAAGGATTTTCAATTCCCTATCTAACCGATTATCTGAATATAATCCATGGGCCAATTCTTCAATGCTCTTCAAGAGCATATCCTTGAAGTTAATTGCTGGAAATTTTCCAGGCCACCCTGGTAAGTCCCTAGCCGTTAATAAATAATCGGCAGTCATTAATGCAATCAAAGGTGAATATGGTTGTGAAGCTAATTCTTTGTGCATGGGCACTTTTGAAACATTAGTAAAAAACGCTTGCGAATTTTTGATGGCTTTCTGATCACTTGACAAATAGTTCATACCCTGAGAACTAGATGATAGCCCAAAGATGGATAATGGCTCAAAAGAATATGCATAGGTTTCTATTTCTCCTGCTATTACAATTCCCGAATAGCCATCGGGAGTAGGGCATACATAAAACCTATTTTCACTTGACCTTGCTTTTACCTTGTTGATTAAATCAATGGAAACTGCCCCTTTTACGTAAAACATGGGTGAATACAAATCGCTCGCATAACTCAAATTAATGGCCTGGCGTTCCAAAAAGTCTTTGGTTTGCAAAATGGTATGCCCTTGTTTGAGACGTCCAAAATTTGTATATAAAATGAGTTGCCCAGTTTCAATTCCGGCTCCAGGATAAATATAGGTTGGCGCGGGCCAAGAAATTACTGATTGTTGGGTTTCTTCTAATATTCTTGCCATTTTAGAAATGGAATGAGGCAACAATCCATCATCTCCACCCAATGCTATCACATATCCCTCTTTGACTAAACTAAGGGCATATTCAAAATTATCTCTCATTCCTACACCCAATCCATTATTCGGTGAAACATATTTAATTCTGGGATCTTTACGTGCAGCTTCTAAAACAACTTCTTTTAAATTATCTGTACTACCATCATCAGATACAATTACTTGAAAATTCTGGTACTCTTGAATGGTACATGTTTGTAGCGTATGATACAAGTAATTTGCTCGATTCTTTACTGGTATGATTACCGTGAATTTCAATTCTTGTGAATTAGTTTTCAATTGATAAATTGTCAGTTTGTAAATTAGATTGGGGTGTGTTTTCCGAATTGCGCCGTTTAATCAATTGCATGAAAAGCCCTGTAATTAATAATGTGGGAAGAATAGTTTTAACAATTGGAGTTAATTGAAAAAAAACAGAATACTTCATTGTTAGGATACAGGTCGAGTAGCAATATGTATAAATAACAAATGCCCACCACTTGGTTGATCTTTTAATAAACCAACAAACAATAAAAGCAAAAAATACCCCATTAATAAAAGCCCTGATGGCTAAATCAATTTCTCCACCCCACATAGCACTTTCAGCAATAGGACCAATTGTATAGGGCGATACGTCTACATCTGGATAATAATATTTGTTATACCAAGCCATTGGATTCCATGTATCAAAATCGCCAAAAGTGAAAATGGAGATAAAGTCATTAAAAAACATAGGCATTGGCCTTGGAGGTAAAGCTGATTTTTGCCTTTCCGTATAAAGGTGATAACCAGGATAAAAAACCGATGCAAATTCCGTTGCAGTTCTAAATCCATCACTATCTACATTGGATTTAGCATCACTTATATTAAATCCAGCTTCTCTTCCTATTTCTATGATTGTAAATAGTAGCGCAAGCGCTAACATAAAAATGAGTCCTTTTTTTATTGATAATTTGTTTACTGCCATTGAATACAAGCAAGAAGCCTGTAGTAAAATCATTAATGCAATAATTCTAGCTCCTAAGGAGTCTGAGATTTCATATATACATATTAACACTAAAAATGACAGTGTAAAAAATCGATACTTTTTAAAATTTAAAAAAAGAATTGTAAGTGTAATTGCATAAAATCCATACTTGAATCTAATTAAAAGTGATGCAAATTTTTTTAAAATCCATGGAAGGTGATCATATCGGGTAAAACTATCATAATAAGTTTCTACAGGTGACGATAATATCTTAAGATAGATGATACAAAATATGGTTGTCCCTAGTATAAAATACAAGACCGATTTACTGATTCTGATTTTTTTGATATTCGCTACTTCGGGAATATTTTTTTTTCCTCGGTATACCAAATAGCCAACTGAAAAGAAAAATGCAAAAAGTACATGCCTCCATAAATGATTTGCAAGATCATTGTCGTTAGGTAGCAACTTGGCTAATGAATCATTCGAATTAAGTTTTGTAAAAATAAAAGTTAATGCTGGGATAATGGAATAAGCCAAGAATAACCCCATATATAATGTTCCAATTTCTGCAAAAAAATCAATTTTAAATCTTCGATTTAGAAGAAATATAAATAAGAAATAAATTACCAGTATCGTTATTATGGGAGCTACAAAAAGCATAATTGAGAAAGATCAAAGATTTTTATGCTTACTTATTTATGAACAATTTTTGCTTTCCTGAGCAAAAGGTTAATAGATAAAGCAAAAAGGCCAGAAATAGCAATATAAAAAAAAGTAAGAATTTTATTGTCAATTGCAGGCATGACTATATTACTGATAAATAGCAATACAAAACTAATTAAGAATTGAAAAAGTACAGACTCTTTGAGCCAAAGGAAATATTTTCCTATTAAAAATCGTTTATGCATCATCCAGATACAAACAGTAAAATCTAAAAATCCATGTATCAACCACAATGATGTTGCCCCAACTACTCCAAATTTATTGATAGCAAAAATAGAGATCGGAATTCCAATCACTAAAGAAATAGTAATAATACTAAAATGAAGGGTGGACCATCCATTTGCTTGTTGAAAAGCAACAGGTAACCAAGTTAAGCCTGAAAAAGTAATCCCAACAATTAATAGTCTAAAAATTAAAACCGTTTGAGGGTTTACAGTTCCTAGCCATAAATGAAATAGGTGTGGAGCAAAAAAAATAGCTGCTAATGAAATGGGGAAAAAAAATATAGAAAATAATTTAGTACTTTCAAAATATTCATTTTGAATTTGGGCCTCATTGCCATTAGAAACTATTTCAGAATATACCGGGTAATATGTACGATAAAAGGGTTGTATCACTAGCTGTAACAAACCAGTGGCTGTAAATGCAATTGCGTATATCCCCAAATCAGAAAGTAATGTCATTTTGCTCAAAATAATTCTATCCGCATTTGCCATAATTACTGAAACAATGGTGGTCAAAGCCATTCCAAATGAAAATTTAGATACACTTGAAAGTATCTTTAAATTTATTTTTGGTGCATACGTTGAAGTTAAATTTTTCCATAACATGATTCCAGAACTGGCAGTTATTACAAGACTGATTATTATTTGTGCAATAAAAAATGCAACTAAATCATTGAAAAGAAAAATCATGGCAACACCTACGGTATGTCTAAGTAAGTTGCCAATAATGATAATGATATTTAGCTTAAACTGTTTCTGTAAACCAGAAAGACCATTTGAATATAATGAAAATGGGAATTGTAATCCTAAAGAAACTGCCATTAATATTAATACATTAGAAACATCTTTAGGATTTAACTTTTCAATCTTTAACCAGTGATTGCTGATCCAGGAAGAAATCAAGATCAACACACACATAATTACAATTGATAATAACCAATAGAAAAATTCAAGTGTTTTAAGCAAGTCTCTTTCGTAGATTTTTTCAGAAACTTGATTATGGGTTTTTGCTAATTCCTTAACAAGAGTAGCTCCAAAACCCAGATCCAAAACGCTCATCAACACTTGCAAAATCAACCACAAACTTAGGATTCCATATCGTTCCAACCCTAAATTATTAATATAAAGTGGTGTAATTACAATAATCAATAACCCTGAGCTCAAGACCCCCATAAAATTCCAAAATACATTCTTTAAAGACATGCTAAATGGAAGTTTTATGCTATGCCAGATACTTTTTTTAATGTTTGACAAACAATTGTTTATTGATAGTGAGGATACAGCTGGGGATGTTTTGAAACCCAAAGATTCATGTCAAGGACCATTTGTTCATACGAGGGAACTTCAAAATTGAAATCACTACGATTATTAATTAGTGTCTTGTCTAGCTTTAGACTATCATTTTCAATAATAGTTAGCGTTTCATTTCGAAAATACTTATTAAACAACTGGATTAAATGGTATTTAGATATGTTTTGATTATTAACTAAGTTATACAAACCACAAAGATCTTGCTCAAGTGCTGCTTCCATTGCCTGAGCCAGAGTTAATGTGGTTACCCCTGTCCAAATAGCTTCAGTAAATCCATTTACAATACCTTTCTGTTTCATGAACCAGTTGAATAAACCTATACCATTTTCTTTCATATCAGGGCCAATGATAGAATTTCGAAAAGTAAGATTTTTACTATCTATTACCTCTCCTAATGCTTTTGAACGATCGTAAAAAGTTCTTCCATCGGGAAGTGTGTTTTCAAAATATGGACCTGTATTGCCTGCAAAAACACAATCCGTACTCATCTGAATCAGCTTGGTTTTAGTTTCCTTAAGCGAGTCTGCTAACAAATGAGGTAAGTAACTATTTAAATAAACTGCGTCAGACTTGTCATTTTCTGCAAAATGATTCAAGATTCCAATACAATTGATGACCGAATCATATTTTTCATCCATTAAATGTCTTTTCAAAGGTTCAAAATTGAAGACATTTCCCTGTATACTCTTACAATAGTTAAATGAAGTGGTAGAGAAACCTACTACCTCGTGTCCCCTTTCTTGAAAATACAAAGCAATACTGTGTCCAGCCATTCCACTTACCCCTAATACAAATATTTTCATTGTCTGTTTTCGTATTTTTCCTTAAACACCTGAAGTTATATCCTCATTAACTATATCTAGTTTTAATAGCAACTCTTTCATTTCATTAACGTCTAACACTTTGGTGTTATGGGAGTGATAGTCTTCAAATTCTGAAATTTTTTCTTCGCCTTCAATGAAATACTTATCATAGTTTAAATCACGTTTGTCACAAGGAATTCTATAATAATCTTTCAAATCCTGTGCTTTAGCCATTTCTTCTCTGGTAACTAAAGTTTCATATAACTTCTCTCCATGCCGTGTTCCTATTAATCGAATTTTTACATTAGAATTGTACAAACTAATCAAAGATTTGGCTAGTGTTTCTAAAGTTGCCGATGGGGCTTTCTGAACAAAAAGATCTCCGTTTTCGCCATGCTGAAAAGAGAATAATACTAGATCAACAGCATCATCCAGGGTCATCATAAACCTTGTCATATTAGGGTCTGTAATAGTTATATCAGTACCTTTTTTGATCTGATCAATCCATAAAGGAATCACTGAACCCCTGCTAGCCATTACATTCCCATATCTTGTACAACAAATGGTTGTTCCAGCATTATCACCTAAAGCCCTTCCCTTAGCAATGGCTACTTTTTCCATCATCGATTTGCTAATTCCCATTGCATTAATTGGATAACAGGCCTTATCTGTACTCAATACAACCACATTTTTAACCCTATGCTTTATTGCAGCATCCAACACATTATCTGTACCTACTACATTTGTCAACACAGCTTGCATTGGGAAAAACTCACATGAAGGAACCTGCTTTAGTGCAGCAGCATGGAAAATTAAATCAACTCCACTCATTGCTGCATTCACACTTCTTTCATCACGAACATCCCCAATATAAAATTTTACTTTTTTATTTTGGATCTGATGGCGCATATCGTCTTGCTTTTTCTCATCGCGACTAAAGATTCTGATTTCTTTAATATCTGTATCAATAAATCTTTTTAGCACAGCTGACCCAAATGATCCTGTTCCACCAGTAATCATTAACACTTTGTCTTTAAACATCTTTACTAATTATAATTATTACGGCAATTGTTTAAAAACAATTGCCGTAATAAACAATTTACAAATCACTATTCTTCAAAAACTGTTCCTTTTGAAACAATTTCAGATCACTTGCTACCATTTCTTTCACCAATGCTGCCAAATCATATTTTGGCTTCCAGCCAAGTTGAGTCATGGCTTTGGTTGGGTCTCCAATTAATAAATCTACCTCTGTTGGGCGATAATACTTAGGGTCAACTTTTACTACTACAGCACCTTCTTTTAAATTAAAATCGCTATTGTTTTTTACAATATACCCTTCTTCTGCTTCATCTTTACCTCTGAACCCTAGTTCAATGCCCAATTCTGCAAAGGACATTTTCACAAATTCTCTAATGGTTGTTGTAATTCCAGTTGCTAAAACAAAATCCTCAGGCTTTTCCTGCTGCAGAATCAAATACATTCCTTCAATATAATCTTTTGCATGCCCCCAGTCTCTTTGAGAATTTAAATTCCCAAGATACAAGCATTTGTCTAGCCCTAATGCAATCTGAGCAGTTGCTCTTGTAATTTTACGGGTTACAAATGTTTCGCCTCTTTGGGGTGACTCATGGTTGAATAAAATACCGTTACAAGCAAACATATCATATGCTTCACGATAATTCACAGTAATCCAGTATGCATATAATTTAGCAACAGCATAGGGTGACCGAGGGTAGAAAGGTGTTGACTCAGATTGTGGTACTGCCTGAACCAAACCGTACAATTCAGAAGTAGATGCTTGGTATATCTTTGTTTTATTAGTAAGCCCCAATAATCTTACTGCTTCTAAAATTCTTAATGTACCAATACCATCAGCATTTGCAGTATACTCAGGCTCTTCAAAACTCACATGTACATGACTCATTGCAGCCAAATTATAGATTTCATCTGGTTGAACTTCTTGTATAATGCGAATTAAGTTTGTACTATCAGTCAAATCACCATAATGCAAGTGCAAGTTTCTATCTGGGATATGAGGGTCTTGATACATATGATCTATTCTTTGTGTGTTAAACAAAGAAGACCTTCTTTTAATGCCATGAACTTCATAACCTTTTTTCAAAAGGAACTCAGCTAAATAAGCCCCATCTTGACCAGTAATACCTGTTACTATTGCTTTTTTCAATTTTTTATTTTTTTTAGATTACAAAATATGTGTTGAATGGTTAAAATTTAATTGTTTTTATTTAACTTATAACGCATTAA
>CALRXZ020000134.1:0-10511 GCA_943372255.1 Chitinophaga pinensis | reverse complement strand
AGTCTAAATAAAAAGGTTGCAATGATGCATTGCAACCTTTTCTTATTTCAAGTTTGATTTTGAATTAGCTCAATTTAGCCAATGCCTCTTTAATTCTAGCCCATGCTTTTTCAATATTTGGCATGCTATTGGCAAAAGAAAAACGCACGCAATTAGGTTCTCCAAACGCGTCTCCCATTACAGAAGAAACGTGTGCAGTATTCAACAAATACATGCTAAAATCAGCCGCATTGCTAATGGTTTCAGTGCCATTAGATTTACCATAATAATAGCTTACATCGGGGAATACATAGAAAGCTCCCTGAGGTTCAAAACATTTGAAACCTGGTATGTCTTTTACTAATTCTAGGGTCTTAGTTCTTCTTCTTGTAAACTCTTCAGTCATTTCTAATGAAGGTCTTAAATCGCCAGTTAGGGCAGCTACACCAGCTTTTTGTGCAATAGAGCAAGTGCCACTTGTAAATTGGCCTTGTAATTTTTCGCAAGCTTTTGCAATAGTTGTATTTGCGGCAATATATCCCAAACGCCATCCAGTCATAGCAAAGCCCTTACTAAGACCATTGATCACAACCACTCTATCTTTGATGTCTGCAAACTGTGCAATGCTTTCGTGTGCGCCTTCAAAATTGATATATTCATAAATCTCATCTGATAAGATGGTGATTTGTGGGTGTTTGCGGAATACTTCTACCAATGCTTCCAATTCAGCCTTGCTATATACAGCACCTGAAGGGTTGCATGGAGATGAGAACATAAAGACTTTTGATTTGGGTGTAATAGCTGCTTCTACTTGTGCTACGGTTGGCTTAAAACCATTCTCTACTGTGGTTCTAATTTCTACTACTTTACCTCTTGCAATCTTAACCAATTCTGAATAAGTAACCCAATATGGTGTTGGAATAATTACTTCATCACCCTCATCTACTAGGGCAAGAATAGCATTGGCTAAACTTTGCTTGGCACCTGTAGATGTTACAATATTTTCTGGAGCATAATCCAAGTTATTATCGCGTTTCAATTTGGTGCAAACGGCTTCTCTTAAGTCTAAGAATCCAGAAACTGGGGTGTAGTGGCTCCAGTTATCATTGATGGCTTTGATAGCAGCATCCTTGATATGTTGTGGGGTGTCAAAATCTGGTTCTCCCAGACTCAAGTCAATTACATCAATTCCCTTGGCTCTTAGTTCACGGCCCAATTTGGCCATTTTCAAGGTTTCTGGTTCACTGAATCTGTTCAGGAGAGAAGAAAGTTCCGTCATCTTTGATTTTTTTTTGCTCTGATTAATTTTGGAATGGCAAGTTCGTAAAAACTATCCAAACACTTGTAAGTTTTGGAGCATTGCAAAGCAGTATTGGGGATATGTGGGTAAGTTAAGGTAGCCCCAATTATCTTTCAAATTGAAACCTACTTAAGTCTGGGCGATATTTACGTTCCCTAGTTCTTTCATAGTCTAATATCAATTTACCCAAATGCTTTAGAAAGGGATAGCCAATGCGATCATAATCGTATTTGTCATCATTATAAATGCCGTCTGAATTGCAAGAAATGGTGGCACTTAATAAAAATTCAACTTGATTGTCAAAATCAACCACGTAAGCAATATCAGTCAGGAAACCATATGCATCACCCACTTTATTAAAAATTCGGATTCCTGTTGGGAGAGGGCCTTTTTCAGATCCATACAAAAGGAATTTACAATAGGCATCCCAGTAATGGGTACTATCATAATTTGGAAAACTACTTTCTCGTGGATACGCGCTCATCCATCTTAATACAAAACTATCTACACCGGGTTGCCAATTAAAACGTTTAGTTTTTTCAACTGATTCAGGAAAAAGAACAGATTGAATAATATGGTGTTGGTCAATTAAGGGTACGGAATTCTTTTCCGAAAAATCAAATGCTGTATTAATAAGTTGTCCATTTTTATAATAGCCCTTTCCCATTTGAATGGATTTTTTTGGGAAGACTGCTTTACTAAAGCTATTTGGTTGTTCGTAAATCTTATTGGAAGCAGTATCATAAAAATTAATGGGATTGCCAGCCCTGTTTTGTTCACTTGTCATAGATACGTCTAGACGATGCCGAATAACCATTTCTGGATAGCCTTTTTGATGAAGTTTTTCTTGAATGGATTCCTGGCCTAAAAATTCATACAATCGATTAAATGCGTCATTGTCACTAACCAAAAAAATCTGCTTTACATAGTTTTCAATATTGGCTCGACCATCTTTGGAATTGGGTTGATTATATACGATGGTTTGACTTGGATAAGCACTATCCGTAACCATGGTTGTGTTTTTGTCTAATCCCTTGATATTTAGGTCTTTTAGCTTTTCTAATGCCAAAAAAGCTATAGGCATTTTTACCGTACTAGCAGGATAAAAATAGTTCTTGCCCAAATGATAATGAAACTCTTTGAAACTAGGTTTGTTTTTAGAGTCCCGGTTAATTTGGGTGTATACAATTTGAACCTGAAAGCTATCTGGATAAGCAAGAATGTCTTTGAAAAATGCTGGTTGGGACTGCAATAATTTTTCTAACAAAATGGTGTCCCCTGATAGTTTAGAACTGCCCTTTGAAGACTGTGACCAATTGGTAAAAGCAATTGATAAAAACAGGAAGGGCAAAAGGGCTTTTTTCATACCCAAATATAAATGCTGAATGCATGAAAAATTGAAATTCTTGTTCAAAAAGTCTCACCTTGAATTACATTTGAATTTCAAACGAGCATATGCCACACGAATCTATATCCGTATTTGATATGTTTAAAATTGGGGTAGGGCCTTCCAGCTCACATACCCTTGGACCATGGAGAGCTGCTCTTGCCTGTATTAACAGAATTAAAACTGAAGCAAATATTAACCAAATACAGTCAATTACAGTTTTATTATATGGTTCATTGGCAAAAACGGGTAAAGGACATGGAACTGATATTGCAGTTATGTTGGGTTTGTGTGGTGAAGATCCTGTAACCATTGATGTGAATACCATTGTTCCCAAAATTAAAGCTATAGAAGATAGCCAAACTTTGGTTCTCAACGGAACCAAGCTAATTCCATTTGAGTTAAGCCATCATCTTCAGTTTTTGCACCATGATTCTCTGCCTTTTCATCCAAATGGATTATCCTTTTTAGTGGAATTGAACAATGGTCAATCTTGGTGCGATACCTATTTTTCCATTGGTGGTGGGTTCATAGTAAAAGAAGCCAAAGAAGCTCAAACCAAACAAGTGGTAGATTTAACTTTCCCCATAAATACTGCGGATGATTTGTTACACTGGTGTATGAATGGCTTAAGTATCAGTGATGTGGTATTGGAAAATGAGTTGGCTTGGCGGCCTGAAACTGAAACAAGGGAAAAGGTTTTTCAAATTTGGAAAACCATGCAGGAATGCATTTTCAGAGGATGTCATGCAGAGGGTGAATTGCCGGGTGGGCTAATGGTTAGAAGACGAGCTGCTGCTTTGAACAAGAAATTAATGAAGGATAAAAGCTATGAAAACTATGAGCAATGGTTGGTAGGCATAAAAAATGGGGGTCATGATTTTAGCTATATCCTAGATTGGGTAAGTTGTTTTGCTCTTGCCGTGAATGAAGAAAATGCCTCATTTGGCAGGGTCGTTACTGCACCTACCAATGGTGCTGCTGGTGTAATTCCAGCAGTGTTATTATACTTTATTGCTTTTTGTAATGGGAATGATGAGGAGAAAATCATCCGATTCTTATTAACCGCATCTGAGGTAGGTAGTATCTTCAAAAAAGGGGCTACTATTTCAGCAGCCATGGGTGGTTGTCAGGCAGAAATTGGAGTTTCTTCTGCTATGGCCGCAGCCGCTTTGACTGAATGTATGGGTGGTACACAAAGACAAGCATTAATGGCAGCTGAGATTGCCATGGAACATCATTTAGGGCTTACCTGTGACCCCATTGGGGGATTGGTGCAAGTTCCTTGTATTGAACGCAATACCATGGGAGCCATTAAAGCCATCACAGCTTCTCAGTTAGCTTTACAGAGCTCCCCTGATTTTGCTAAAGTAAGTTTAGACAAAGTAATCAAAACCATGTGGGACACGGCTTTGGATATGAATAGTAAGTACAAAGAAACAGCCGATGGAGGATTGGCCATCAATATCCCTCTCAGTTTACCAGAATGTTAATTCAATAAAGGATTTGTTTCAATTTCTGTGATGGCTACATTACTGTAGTCACGGATTTCATTGTACAAAGTACCTCTTTCTACGGGTTGTCTGTTCACTTGTTTAATCAAGGTAACCAGGTCTGCTGTACTCATAGATGGGCTTTGTTCTTCTGATCCAGCCATAGAATAAATCTTGGTAGTATCATCAATGGTTCCGTCAATATCGTTCACCCCGAAATTCAAGGTTAACTGTGCATTTTGCCGGCCTAACATAGGCCAATAAGCTTTCACATGCGGAAAATTGTCTAAGTACAACCTAGATACAGCATACATTTTCAAATCCTCAATTACAGAAGACTCAGGCACATGACTCATGTCATTGTCTTTGTTACGGAATTTTAGCGGAATAAAGGTGTTAAAGCCCCCTGTTTTGTCTTGTAATTGGCGCAGTCTTTCCATATGATCAACCCTATGCCAGTATTGTTCTATATGACCGTATAAAAGGGTTGCATTACTATGCATTCCTAATTCATGAGCAGATTGGTGAATAGTCAACCAGCCATTAGCATCAACCTTGTCTTCACAGATTTGAGTACGAATTTCTGGATGAAAAATTTCTGCACCTCCACCAGGCAAACTATCTAGTCCTGCTTCATGAGCCAATCTCATTCCTTCAGCTGTGCTCAATTTTGCTTTGCGGAACATATAATCCAGTTCAACCGGTGTAAAGGCTTTGATATGTAATTCTGGTCTATGGGCTTTAATACTTTTCAACAGATTCACAAAAAAATCCATATCCATTTTGGGATGAACACCACCTACAATATGAACCTCAGTCACGGGTTTGCCATCATAACTTTTGACAATATGCATCATTTGGTCAATGCTCAATTCCCATCCCTCTTCTCTATGAGCATAGAGTTTGGAATAGGCGCAGAATTTGCAACTAAACACACAAACATTAGTAGGTTCAATATGAAAGTTTCTATTAAAATAGGTTTTGTCTCCGTGTTTGGATTCTCTTACCCAATTAGCCAAAGCGCCTAAATAGGAGAGTGAGCCCTGTTCAAATAATAAGACTCCGTCTTCAAAAGAGATACGCTCTTTGTTTAGGATTTTTTCTCCAATTTTTTTCAAATCAGCATTTTTCTCCAATGCTACCAGTCTTGAGATCCCTGTTTCTTTCATGTAACGGAAATTTCAGCAAAATTAAACCAATTTCATTGCCATCGAATGATATTTGTCAATTGTTATCCTAAATTGAAACAAAAAACCCAGTGAGACTCACTGGGTTTTGTTATGAAAGATTAGTTTTTTAAGACATTAAAATGCCCGCAATACTGGCCGATAGATAAGAAGCCAATGTGCCACAGAGCAGGGCTTTTAAACCCAATTTGGCTAAGTCTGCCCTTCTGGTGGGAGCCAACTCTCCAATGCCACCAATTTGCATACCTACACTACTAAAATTGGCAAATCCGCAAATGGCAATACTAACAATCAACAATCCTTTTTCAGAAACTATGGGAACTGCCTTGGTTGTTAAGTTATTAAAGGCCACAAATTCGTTGATGGTGATTTTTTGACCTAATAAAGTAGCCGCATTGGCAACGTCAACCGCTGGAACACCCATGGCCCATGTCATTGGGTAGAAAATTTTACTAAAGATCAAATCAAGGGTTAGACCAGGAACTATTTTGCCAAATCCCCAGTTAATAAATGCAATTAAAGCTATGAAGCCAATCAACATTGCAATTACGTTCACGGAAATTTTCATACCATCGCTGGCACCATGTGAAATGGCATCAATGATATTGCTATAAGGACTTTTAACTTCTAATTTCACCTTACCCATTGTTTGGGATTCTTCGGTTTCTGGGAATACAATTTTAGAAATCACCAACGCCCCAGGAGCCGCCATTAACGAAGCCGTTAAAAGGTATTCGGCTTTGGCACCCATATTGGCATAGACAATAAGAATACCACCGGCAATACAAGCAAGGCTTCCACTCATACTAGCCAATAATTCACTCTTGGTCATACTGCTCAAATAGGGTCTAATCATTACCTGTGCTTCCACCTGTCCAACAAAGGCACTGGCCACATTACTCAAAGCTTCTGCACCACTAACACGCATGATAAAATTCATGGCTTTTGCAATCAGAGATACAATTACTTGCATAACACCAAAATGGTAGAGAATGGCTACAAGTACACAAACTAAGATAATGGTTGCTGTAACACTAAAAGCAAATACAAAACCGCCTTGTGCAAAATTTTGAACATTGGTTGGAGCAGGGCCCGCTACCATTATGCCACCATATACAAAGGAAACCCCTTGTCTGGCAAACTGTTCAATCTTTTCCATGCCATGTCCCAATTTTTGGAAGAACCAGGTTACTGGGGGCACTTTTAATACCAAAACTGCTATAGCAACCTGCAACATCATGCCGCTGACAACCAGCCTATAGTTGATTCGTTTCTTATTATTTGAAAACAAAAAAGCAATGGCCAGAATCAAAATAATGCCCAATATTCCATGAAAGCGTTCCATAAACTAGTAGTTGGCTGATTGAATAAGACGGGAAGATAATAAAATAATAATCATGAATATCCAATAACAAAAGAGACCCCATTTGGGGCCTCTTTTATAAAGTTTTTTCAAGATTACAAATGGGCTTGAATCTTTTTGTCAAGAACACTTTTGGGTACAGCACCAATTTGCTTGTCAACAATTTGACCATTCTTGATAAATAGAATGGCAGGAATAGAGGTAATCCCATAATTAACACTCAAATTAGGATTATGATCCACATTTACTTTACCCACGTTTACCTTGCCATGGTACTCTTTAGAAAGTTCTTCAATTACGGGTCCAATAGCACGGCATGGTCCACACCATTCCGCCCAAAAATCCACTAATGTCAATTTATCGCTATCGAGCACGGTGCTCTGAAAGTTTGCGTCTGTTAATTCTAAAGCCATTGTAATAATTTTTATGTTGATGATAAAAGAAGAATATCAAATATAAATCCAAAGCCCTGATTCTGCTGATTTGACTTTTCCACCTATGTGATTAATGACTTTGCATCAGAAAACCTGACAGGGGGGCAGTTATGCACTGACAACACCAACATTTACTTCAAAATCGGGGTTGTTCAACAGAAATCCGGCCATATCCTCATTCATTAAAAAACTCTTGTCTAAACTATATAAGCTCACTTTTAGGTTCTCTTTTGGTTCAAACATGTTAAATCTCAAGGAAGTCTTGCCAGGATTCTGTTTAATATTACTGTCTACAAAATCTACCAATTCTGCCGTAACTGCTGCTGGATGCATGCTGATTTCTATACTTCTTGTCAAGGTTTGTTTGACCGTTTCAAGTAAAGACATGCTATTGATCTTAAAATCAAATTCATCGGGTCTACCATATTTGGGTCTGAAAAAACCAGTACACATGATATTGGTACCCTTTTCTAAGTAGTTCTGAAAACGGATATAGTCTTCACTCCACAAAAGAAATTCCGTTTTTCCACTTAGGTCTTCCATGGCAAAGGAGCCAAAATTTTTACCCGTTTTAGTAACCCTATGTTGTACGTCAATAATTAAACCAGCAACGCGTAACACTTTGCCAGGGTTTGGTTGTAAATGCAAGGTTTCTTTGATCTCATTAAAATCACTGATTTTAGATATGCCATAGTACTTGAGTTCAAATTTAAAATGGTCCAATGGATGACCACTCATGTACATGCCAGTAACTTCTTTTTCATGATCTAATAATTCTGTTAAGGTCCATGGTTCACAAACCCCAATCTTGGGTATTGGCACTTCCATGGCAGCAGAAAGATTTCCAAATAGGGTATTGGTTGTTCCAATAGCATGAGCTTGTTTGGCTTGGCCATAAGTCACAATTTTCTCTAGGCCAGTTTGTTTTTCACCATCTGGAACATGAAAATATTGGGCTCTATGATAGGCTGTGAAACAATCAAAAGCACCGGAATAAGCCAAGCATTCCAATGATTTTTTGTTAACGCTTTTTTGAAGTACCCGCGCTATAAAATCAAACATGTCTGGATAGTGGCCATTCTTTTCTCTTTCAGCAATAATATTTTCAACAGCCGCTTCTCCCACACCTTTAATCCCGCCCATACCAAAACGGATTTCGCCTTTTTTGTTCACGGCAAATCCCTTAAGTGATTCGTTGATATCTGGCCCTAGAACTTTAATGCCCATGCGTTTACATTCTTCCATGAAGAAGGTAATCTTTTCAATTCCTCCTGCATGATTCAGAACCGCAGACATATATTCTCCAGGATAATGGGCTTTTAAATAAGCGGTTTGATACGCTACAAAAGCGTAACAAGTACTATGTGATTTGTTGAAAGCGTATTGTGCAAATGCTTCCCAGTCAGTCCAGATTTTTTCTAGTGTTTCTGCAGCATGCCCTTTGGTAGTTGCACCTTCTACAAATTTCCCCTTCATCTTGTCAAGGGTCTTTCTGTCTTTTTTACCCATCGCTTTGCGCAATACATCCGCGTCTCCCTTACTAAAGCCTCCAATTTTTTGAGACAGCAACATTACCTGTTCTTGGTATACGGTAATCCCGTAGGTATCAGCCAGGTATTCTTCCATGTCTCCCAAGTCATATGTAATGGCTTCTCTGCCGTGTTTACGATCAATAAAGTTTGGGATATATGCAATGGGCCCGGGGCGATAAAGGGCGTTCATGGCTATTAGGTCTGCAAATTTATCCGGCTTTAATTCGCGCAGATATTTTTGCATGCCAATACTTTCAAACTGGAACGTGGCATTGGTTTCCCCTTTTTGATAAAGTTGAAAAGTTTTCTCATCGTCCAATGGAATGGTATCCAAATCAATGGTTACTTGGTGATTCTGGAAAATCAATTCCAAGGCAGTTTTTAAAATGGAAAGGGTTTTTAAACCCAAGAAGTCCATCTTAATAACGCCTGCTTCTTCAATGGTACTCCCTTCAATCTGTGTTACCCAAAGTGGGGAGTCTTTAGAAATGGCCACTGGAATTAAATCAGTTAAATCGCGCGGAGCGATGATGATTCCTGCAGCATGAATACCCGTATTTCTGACCGATCCTTCTAGTCTTTCTGCTTCTTTTAAAACCTGTGAACGAATATCATTACCGTTATACAGTTCTCTTAGTTTTCGAATATTGTCCAAGTCTTCCTGTTGGTAGCCTTCTTTTTCTTCAAAGGATTTTTCCCCTGTTTTTTCCCCTTCTTTAATTGTAAAGGGAGCATGCAATACCCTGCGTAATTCTGTACCTGGTTTATCGGGTACCAATTTGGCCAACATATTACTTTCACTTAAAGGAAGGTCAAGTACCCTTGCCACGTCTTTGATACTCATTTTGGCGGCCATGGTGCCATAAGTGATAATTTGAGCAACCTGATTCTTACCATATTTGTCTACCACATAGTCAATCACACGTTGTCTGCCTTCATCATCAAAGTCCGTATCTATATCGGGCATGCTCTTACGATCCGGATTCAAGAAACGCTCAAACAGTAAGTTGTATTTAATGGGGTCAATATTGGTGATGCCAATACAATAGGCCACCACAGAGCCTGCAGCAGAACCACGTCCAGGCCCTACAAACACACCCATCTCACGGCCGGCTTTGATAAAGTCACTTACAATTAAAAAGTAACCCGCAAAGCCCATGGTTCTAATTGTAAACAATTCAAAGTCTAGTCTTTCTTGAATCTCTAGAGTTATATCATTGTAGCGCATTTTAGCGCCTTCCATGGTCAGGTGTTTCAAGAATTCCCATTGGTTCATATTGCTATCCGTATGCACCTGAAAAGAAGGTGGTATAGGAAAGGCAGGAAGCAAAATATCTTTCTTTAAATTCAAGACATCAATCTTGTCAACAATTGCATTGGTATTGTCAATTGATTCTGGAATATCATGAAAGAGTTTTTTCATTTCTTCCGTGGTCTTGAAATAGAATTGGTCATTGGGGAATTTGAACCTTCTATTCTTGATCTGCACATCGTCATTAGCAAAATCGTCAAAGCCCGGTGTGGCTTGTTTTTCCCCCGTATTAATACAGAGCAAAATATCGTGGGCATTATAATCGTCCCTTTCCGTATAATGGCTATCATTGGTAGCAATGACCGGAACATTGTATTTTTTGGCAAATTTGAGCAGGGTATTATTGATTAATTCCTGTTCTTTAATTTGGTGTCTTTGAATCTCTATATAGTAGTCATCTCCAAATAAATCTAGCCACCATTTGAATTCATTCTCTGCTTCTTCTTCTGTACCGTTTAAAATAGTTTGTGGAACATAAGCTCCAATACAGCAAGTAGTAGCAATAATGCCTTCGTGGTATTTTT
>CALRXZ020000133.1:0-10519 GCA_943372255.1 Chitinophaga pinensis | reverse complement strand
GCCAGCTTTAAAAACAACAAGTTGGTATTTTGTTTATTTCTTTTTTCAAAACAATAAATCCCTATTATAATGTATAGTATCCCTATCCGGAGGGTTTGGGCAAAAAAAAGGGTCCCTCCGTGGAAACGGAGCGACCTCTAACGATTGCTTGCCATATGAAAAATCGGTATAAGCTAATTCTGACCGGCAAGCTGAGTCTCACAAAATCCTCAGCACATTAGCTTTTAAATAATTTATTTCTTAGCAGCAGAATCAACTTTTGCAGCAGCAGAATCAACTTTAACTGCAGCAGAGTCAACTTTAACAGCAGCAGAATCAACTACAGCAGCAGTAGAATCAGCTTTAACATCTTTGTTTTCAGTTGTACCGCAAGCTGCGAAAGCACCTAGTGCAAGAACGAATAATACTTTTTTCATTTGTTTGTGTTTTTTTGTTTGAGTGAATTTATTATTAATACCAGAAGGATATAAAAGGTAACCTCCTAAATGAAAAATATTTAAAAAATAATTTTTAGACCCTTTTTGGGTTACTTTTATCTACTTACTAGTATTAAAAGCAGCATCGTGAAAGCTGAACAGAACGAACAAGCATTACTGAAAGGACTGGCCAACAACGACTCTAAAGCCATCGAAACCATTTATAAAGACAATTTTAATATGGTTCAGGCTTTTGTGTTGAATAATAATGGCAGCTATGACGACGCAAGGGATATTTTCCAGGAAGCAATGATTGCACTATATGAAAAAGCACAAAGCGAATCATTTGTCTTAACCTGTCAAATAAAAACCTATGTATATTCCATATGCAGGAGACTGTGGCTTAAAAAACTACAGCAAATGGGAAGATTCTCCAATCAGGTTGATAACCTGGACGAGACGGTCCCTGTTGAAGATGATCTTGAGATTCACGAAAAACGCAACGCCGAGTTTGCGATAATGGACCGGGCCATGAAAAGCCTGGGTGAGCCTTGCAAGAGTTTGTTAGAGGGTTACTATGTAAAGAAAATGGGCATGCAGGAACTGGCGGAAGAATTTGGTTATACCAATGCAGATAACGCCAAGAACCAGAAGTACAAATGCCTGATGAGGTTGAAGAAATTGTTTTTTTCGCAATATAATATCGGAGAATAAGTACCATGGATGACATTCAATTACTAGCAGCCATTGAAAGCTACCTTGCCGGGGAGATGAATCCTCAGGAGCAAGCTTTCTTTGAAGCACTGCGCAAGAAAACCCCAGAAATTGACCAGATGGTGGTGGAGCACAATATGTTCCTACATCAAATGGACAGTTATGTGGCTTATCAGAACATCAAGCATACCCTACACCATGTACACCAAGACTTGGTTGAAACTGGAGATTTATATGAAGGAGGAGAAGTTTCTACCAAAGTTCAAGTGGTTCAGCTATGGAACAGGTATAAAAGAGTAGCCGCTATTGCGGCTTCTGTAGGTGGAGTAATTGCGTTGGTAATCAGTGGCTTGATGGCTTTTTTCTCTCCGGTAAATGGCAATCAATTACAACAACTGAGCAAGGATATTGAAATTATCAAACGCAATCAACAGGTTCAAGGTTCTTTGATTAATGAGGTAAAGACCAAGATTCCAACTGGTGTGAAGATTGTAAGTGGTGGATCTGGATTCTTAATAGATGCAAAAGGTTTTATCATTACCAATGCGCACGTGTTAAAAGGCACTTCAGCCATTGTGGTAGATAGTAAGGGAAGAGAGTTCAATGCCTCTATAGTACATATAGACAATCAAAAAGATTTGGCAATCCTGAAAATTAATGATGCTGACTTCAAACCTTTTAAATCATTGCCATATAGTATAGGTAAAAAGAATGCTGATTTGGGAGATGAGATTTTTACCCTAGGTTACCCACGTAATGATATTGTATACGGAGTTGGTTATCTTGCTTCCAAAACTGGCTTTAATGGTGATTCTTTAAGTTATCAAATTCAGATAAGTGCCAACCCTGGTAACTCTGGTGGTCCGGTACTTAACAATAATGGAGAAGTAATTGGTGTATTAAGTACTCGTCAGGCTCAGGCCGATGGGGTTGCTTTTGCCGTGAAATCTAAAAACATCCACGATTTTGTAGAGGAAGCCAAAAAATCTGATACCGCATTAGAAAATATTAAGATTCCTGTTCGTGCAAATATGAAAGGTGTTGAACGCAAACAACAGATTAGCCGTGTAGCGGATTGTGTATTCAACGTTAAGGCTTTTAGTCAAAAATAGACAGTTGGTTTTTTAAATATATGTAAGCCCTCGACCTAGTCGGGGGTTTTCTATTTGTGGGATTACTGGACTTGGCTATTTGCTTATTGGTGTTTTTTTTGAGCTTGACTTATGGACATTAAAAAAAGGGGAAATCCCCTTTTTTTAATGTCTTATTTATTTTCTATTTCAAAACTCAAATTCAGCTTTGAGTTTTGACTTTTTAAACTATCCCCATAGATTTGATGGATAAGTACCATCAGCTACCAAAGCATTAATGCTGGCTTGAACATGGGGTGCATCTTCTTTATAAGTAACACCAAACCACTGTGCTGATGTAGGAACTACTTTAACTGATCCCCTACCCGATTTCATGAATTGTCCAGTTACAATGGGAATAAAGAATTCAGATTTAGGATTCTGCAAGTTCTTCTCATCACTTAAGAATTCTTGGAAATAAGTCTCACATACATCAATAAATCCTGGAGCAAAACAGAGATAGTTCATACTCACCAAAGAGTCTTCACTTACTTCATGTAAACCTGTAGTGTCTTCATAAGTAATCACACCAGATTCATTACGGAAAATACTGGTTCTTTCATTAATATCAGTCAGGTTATGATTGGCATCCACTGCGCATACGCCCCGACTTACACTACCAAAATCACTCAGGGTCTTTTTCAATTCGTAGCCTACAATACAATAAGTTTGTTCATTGCACTGATTCACTAAGAAATCATAGGCTTTTACAAATGCATCAGTTCCATAATAGTCGTCTGCATTAATTACAGCAAATGGCTCATTCACTTTTCCTTTGCAACAAAGTACTGCATGCGCCGTACCCCAAGGTTTGGTTCTTTCTGCTGGTACTTGCTTGTCTCCAATAAAGGATCTAAGGTCTTGGTAAACGTAATCTGTAGCAATCTTACCCTTTAATTTGGGTTCAAATATGGCTTTAAAATTTTCTGCAAAATCTTCCCTAATGATAAATACTACTTTTTCAAACCCTGCTTTAATAGCATCATAAATGGAATAATCCATAATGGTTTCGCCACTTGGTCCAAAAGACTGTGTTTGTTTTTGACTACCGTATCGGCTTGCCATACCTGCTGCTAATATTACCAGTGTTGGTTTCATAAAATCTTGTTTATTTACGTTTAAAAATAGAAACTTGATTCAAAGAGAATGATTACTTTTCTGTTCCTGAAAAGAATCATATAGCGTTTTTTTCGGCTATAAAGTTACTAGATTATTATCAACAAATCATCAGATTTTATCATAAATAATGCTACAAAAGCCTCGAATTCAACTATTAAAATCTTTTACAAAAAATCATATCTATACAGATATTTTACGTTTAGATGAAATTCACCCCGTTATCAGTGGCAATAAATGGTACAAACTGAAATATTATTTATCTGACGCCATTCAACAGGGTGCTAAAGAAATTGCCAGTTTTGGAGGGCCTTATTCCAATCATTTGGTGGCATTAGCACTGGCATGTAATAAAGCAGGCCTTGGTTCCATGGGATTTATAAGAGGGGAAGCCGGACCAGTTTTATCACCCAGCCTTGAATCTGCCAAAGAATATGGTATGCAATTAATACATGTCAGCAGGGATCAATACAAAAACAAGCATGTTATTCAAGATCAATACCAAGCCATTGGACGGTATTTTGTGGCCGAGGGTGGATATGGGGCAATGGGTGTTCTAGGTGCTGCAAGTATCTTGGATGAATTTGATACAACTGTTTATAGCCATATAGTATGTTCTGTTGGGTCTGGCACTATGGCAGCAGGTTTACTTTCCCAATTGGCTCCACATCAACAATTAATTGGTATTAGTTCTCAAAAAAACAATTCAGGTCTCAAAAGCGCAGTTTTAAATCATACTAAACCAGAAAAAAAGGAGCAATTTGAATTGAATGAAGATTATCACTTTGGTGGATTTGCCAAACATCCGCCTGAACTATTAGGGTATATGCGAGAACTTTGGAAAAGGGAATCCTTACCTACAGATATTGTCTACACTTCTAAATTATGCTATGCAGTAGAATCTATGGTTGATAGCAATAGGTTTGAAAAAGGAAGCCATATTTTAGTAATTCATAGTGGGGGACTGCAGGGAAACAGCTCTTTAAATAAAGGAACACTACCCTTTTAATCTATCATTTCACAACTATCTTTGCTGCCATGAAATGGTTTACCCCCTATTGTTTTATCCTTATTGCATCCGTATACCCTTGTGCTTGGTTAGATGCACAAGAAACCCTGCCTCAATTCAAAGTTAAAGATTTGGGTAATCAAGGTGTGCAAGTTTCTTGGTTAAATCCTTTTAAGAATTGTCAACAATTATCTGTGCAAAGGTCAACTGATTCCATTCATTTCAAAACCATTTTACACGCAAAAACCCCTAATATGCATGAGAATGGGTTTGTAGATAAAGCGGTAGAAACAAGGCCCTTGTATTACCGAATCTACTATGTCCTAGACGGAGGAAAATTTTATTTTTCAGTTATCCAATCTATTCCTTCCAATCATGTAGTTAGTCTAAGCAATACTAGTAAATGGAAACCCTCTCCTTATGTGTTTTGCAATGGCAAGGGAACACCTACTATTTTATTACCAGAGGCCCGCAAACATTTGTACAGATTGGTTTTTAAAGAAGTAAATGGTAATACTGTATTTGAAATCAACTCAATAAAAGATCCAGAATTATATTTAGACAAAGCCAATTTTGTACATACCGGTTGGTTTTTGTTTGACCTTTTTGAAGATGAACAATTAAAGGAACAAGGAAAGATTTTAATCCAAAAAGACGGGTCTAACCGCTAATCAATTGGCAAGAAAATACCTGTTCAAAATGTTTTTTTACTCTGTACTTTACTTCATCCATTGGAATATTTTTTCCCAGTTCTTTTGCTAAAGAAGTTACTTGTTTGTTTTCAATACCGCAAGGCACTATAAATCCAAAATAATCTAGATTGGTGTTTACATTAAAAGCAAAGCCATGCATAGTAATCCATCGGCTGCATTTAATTCCCATGGCGCAGATTTTCCTAGCTTTTAGCGGATTTAAAGGATCTAGCCAAACACCGGTTTCACCCTTACTTCTTTCCCCTTGCAAACCATAGTCCGCCATTGTAAGAATAATCACTTCTTCTAAGCTTCTGAGATACCATCCTAAATCGGGTTGAAATTTTTCCAAATCTAAAATGGGATAGCCCACTAATTGTTCAGGGCCATGAAAAGTTATATCTCCACCCCTATTAATGTGAAAGTATTCAATACCCTTATCTTTCAATTGCTGATCACCAATTAATAAGTGTTCAATTTTACCGCTTTTACCCAAGGTATATACCGGAGGATGCTCCACAAATAATAAGTGTTGCATGGTGGGTACTTGGTCTGCAGAAATCTCTCCCATTTTCCTAAAAGCCGCTTTGATATCAGCATTTTCCTTGAGCAATTGCTCTTGAAAATCCCAAACCGGCTGATAAGACCTATGACCAAGGTCTTGAAATTGCACTTGCTGTTGCATGCTGTGAAATTAAGCAATATGGGCTTATGAGGGAACATTCCTATTTTTACCGGATGGAAACAGCCGCAGATTTTATTGCTGACGAAGGATCGGAAGAACTATATGAACGAAAAGCCTTTACGGTAAACAAGGGACAGGAGCCGTTGAGGATTGACAAGTTTGTGAAAATGCACATTGAAGGGGCAACCCGCAATAAGGTTCAGAATGGTATTGACGCAGGTTTTGTAACGGTGAATGGAAAGATTGTTAAACAGAACTACAAGGTAAAACCAGGCGACGAAATTGTCTTTTTAAGCTATATTAATCCGGAACATACTGAGCTTAAGCTTGAAAACATACCACTCAATATTGTCTATGAAGATGATGCCCTAATGATTATCAATAAGCCCGCCAATATGGTGGTGCATCCCGGGGTAGGTAATTTTTCGGGGACCTTACTAAATGGTGTAGCTTATTATTTAAAACAACAAAATCCAAATTTAGACGAAGACGCGCTACCCCGTTTTGGATTGGTGCATAGAATAGACAAGAACACAACTGGATTAATTGTATTGGCAAAAACTGGTGAGGCTGCGGCACATTTAGCCAAACAGTTTTTTAACCATACCGTTTCTAGAAAGTATATGGCCTTGGTCTGGGGCGATGTTAAAGAAGATGAAGGCACTATTACAGGACATATTGCACGACACAAACAGCATAGGAAAATGTTTGACGTTTATCCAGAAGGAGAAATAGGCAAGCACGCAATTACCCATTATCGGGTCTTAGAAAGATACAATTATGTAACCCTGGTAGAATGCGTATTGGAAACAGGACGCACCCATCAGATTAGGGTGCACATGAAACATATTGGACACACCCTTTTTAATGATTTTGAATACGGAGGAGATAGGATTCTAAAAGGAACTATTTATACTAGGTACAAACAATTTGTAGACAATTGTTTTGAAACCTGCCCTAGGTGTGCCTTACACGCAAAAACCTTAGGATTTGTGCATCCTGTTACTGGCAAAGAAATGTTTTTTGAATCTCCTATACCGCAAGACATGGAGCAAGTAATTGCTAGATGGAAAAACTATATTGGCAACAAAAACGAGCTCTAGTTGAAAAGGCAGCAACCTATCCGCAGTCTGGCTAAAAAAATCTTGTCAATGCTTCCAATAGCATTGACAAGGAATGAACGCTATGACAGATTAACCCAAAGGATTATTCAACAGGTCTGCCAACCCAATAGCAATTGTATTGACATTGGTGCACATGAGGGTAAGATCCTTGCCATGATGTTGTCTGCTGCACCAGAAGGAAGGCATCATGCATTCGAACCTATACCAGCCCTCTTTAAACAATTAGTAAAAGATTTTGGCGCTAAGGCGATGATTCACCATCAAGCCCTTTCTAATCAATCTGGCCCTACTAATTTTAATCTTGTCTTGTCAAATCCTGCATTAAGCGGCATCCATAAAAGACCTTATTGGAAAAAAGAATTAGATAGTACTATTCAAGTAATAACTGCACCATTAGACCATTTGATTGATTCAACCGAACAAATAGATTTGATAAAAATGGATGTAGAAGGGGCAGAATTATGGGTATTGGAGGGTGCTATCAATACCATTAACCGATGTCAACCATTTATACTTTTTGAATGCGGCAAAATGGGGGGACAAGCCTATGATTTTTCTGCAAAATCAGCTTTTGACCTATTGGATATACGGTTGAAATACCAGATATTCACGTTGGATGCTTGGCTAAAGAATGCCCCCGCTTTGAAGTTTCAAGATTTTCAAAAATATTTTGATCAAGGAACGGAGTTTTTCTTTTTGGCCACCCCAAAATAGTTTCATAAAAAAACGCTGAATGAATAAAGCTCAAATTATACATGAATTACTAGAGAAACACCAAGCATTCACGGATTATTTGGAACCCATGAATCAGTCTGATTTTTTATTTGCTCATCCAAATAAATGGTCAGCTGGCCAGCAGTTAGATCATTTAGTAAAATCTACCAAGCCTTTATTAATAAGTATACGATTGCCTAAATTTGTTTTGAAATTGGTGTTTGGTAAAGCTAACAGGGCTTCTAAAACCTATGAAGGATTGGTAGAAAAATACCAACTAAAATTGCAGGAAGGCGGAAGGGCAACGGCTGCATTTATTCCCCCTCCTATTGCTTTTGAGCAAAAGTTAGCCCTTTCAAATCAACTCAATAAAATCATCCAACAACTCACCAAAGGGATTAGCAGTTTTACCGAAAAAGATTTGGATACTATCATACTCCCCCACCCCTTACTAGGCAAAATCACTTATAGAGAAATGATGTATTTTACCATTTGCCATGTGCTACACCATCAGGGGCTAATCAAAAAAGCATTAGAAGAAAGAAGCCATTAATTTACATGGGATTGCCCTTAAAATTAAAATTGAGTGAGACCTGATGAAACAAATTCTGTTGGTAAAAACCCGTGGCATAATGCAAGTGCAGTTTGTCTAGGAGTAATCCAATACCAAGGGTAAACCCATTCAACCCATTGGTCATATTATAGGCATTCAAACTCTGTCTTCTCAAAAGGTTTAAACCTGCATTTACTTGTAACTTTTCACTTAAGAAAACCTCTGTTGAAAACACCAAATGAGATAAGAATTTCTGCGCCCCGTTGTTGCCTCTGTTTGGATCAATACCTTCCATTTGGTTAAAGGTTGTATCGCTATAAAAAATATTCCAACGATGTAAATGGTGTGCTGTAATAGAGAATTGAAATGGGGCTTTGGCCAAGCGTTTGGTAATACCTAATTGTAAGTCAAAAGGTAATTCTTCTTTTGGCTGTAATCCATCATAGGTTTTTAATTGTGCTCCCATATTCTTCACTAAGATGCTGGCTTGTAATTCCGATTCCTCATCATGATAAGCCAACCCAACGTCAAAACCAATGCCACTAGATTGGTATTGACCATAGTTTGAACCAATGAATTTGGCATTCATCCCATACCACCAGTGTTCATGGTATTGTTTAGAAAATCCAAACTGTATAACATAGTCCTTGGGCTGAAAGGTTCCTAAAATATTACCGGCTGCATCCGTTTGGGTTAGGTTTCCATAATTCAAATATTGCACCCCTACTGATACATTCGTTTTGTATTTGCTTAAATGCATGGCGGTATTAAAACCATATTGTTGAAGGCCTTGGGCAAAACTGTAAAATCCGGCACTAACCCCACCATTCATTTGATCACGCAAGAGAGAAGGGTTATTAAATGCCAATCCCAAGTCCTTTCCTATGCTTGATATATTTACCCCGCCCAGAGATGCCTGTTTTGCAGAAATGGGTTGGTTCAGAAAATGGAATACAGCATTACCACCTACAGTCTGAGCCTGCAATAGCATGGGGCTTAACCATACCATACAAAGTAATATTGGGACAATGCGTTTCATTCAAGTTCAAATCTAAGCAGGCCTAGCTTATTTGCCAGAAATAAAAAATCCCCCAAGTCCGGGGGATTTAAAATAAGAATTCCTTATTAAACCAAGGCCAGTTCTAGTACCTGTTGCATGGTTTTCACATAGTGGAATTGCATGCCCTTGATAAAGTTGCTATCAATTTCTCTTACGTCTTTTTCATTCATGCTGCAGAGGATGATTTCTCTTAAGCCAGAGCGCTTAGCGGCCAAGACTTTTTCTTTGATACCACCTACCGGTAAAACTTGACCTCTAAGGGTTATTTCTCCAGTCATGGCCAAATAAGACTTGACTTTTCTACCAGTAAAAGCAGATGCCAAGGCCGTTAACATGGTTACTCCTGCACTAGGACCATCTTTTGGAACAGCTCCTTCCGGAACATGTATATGGATGCTTTTTTTAGCAAAGACTTCTGGATCAATACCATATTTGCGGGCGTTGGCTTGCAAGAAACTAAGCGCGGTACTGGCGCTTTCCTTCATTACATTACCAAGGTTACCAGTCAATTTCATATCGCCTTTACCATCGCCAACAATGGCTTCAATAAAGAGAATATCACCACCCACATAGGTCCAGGCCAAACCTACTGCAACCCCAGCCATATTAGCTGTCTTATAGATTTCATTGCTATACCTAGACTGACCCAAAATTTTCTCTATGTCAGCAGCAGTTAAAATAGGTTTTACTTTTTCTTTAATGGCTAGCTCCTTGGCTTGGTAGCGCATAATAGAAGCCAACTGTCTATCTAATTCCCTTACCCCACTTTCTCTGGTATATTGTTCTATTACTTTTTCTAAAACCTTGTCATTAATTTTAAAGTTGACATTTACCAATCCATGTGCTTCTTTTTGTTTGGGCAACAAATGTCTTTTGGCAATTTCTACCTTCTCTTCAACTGCATAACCACTTAGGTCAATGATTTCTAAACGGTCTCTAAGGGCAGGTTGAATATTTTGAATATTATTGGCGGTAGCAATAAAAAGCACTTTGCTTAAATCATATTCTAACTCCAAATAATTGTCATAAAAACTATGGTTCTGTTCAGGATCCAAAACTTCTAATAAGGCAGAAGAAGGATCGCTGCGGCCATCCATCCCTATCTTATCAATTTCATCTAAGATCATTACTGGGTTAGATGATTTGCACTTTCTAATTTGCTGTACAATTCTTCCAGGCATGGCCCCTATATAGGTTTTCCTATGCCCCCTAATTTCACTTTCATCGTGTAAACCACCCAAGCTAACGCGCACATATTTTCTACCAATAGCGTGTGCAATAGATTTACCTAAAGAGGTTTTACCAA
>CALRXZ020000132.1:0-10631 GCA_943372255.1 Chitinophaga pinensis | reverse complement strand
ACCATCGCTCCAAAGACTATGCATGGGATTGGCTACTTCAATAGCAGAAATATACTGGTCTAACAATAGTCCAGCATAATCTGGGGTGCCTACTTGTCCTTGTTTATAATCGGCACAAGCCGTATTATTGATATAAACTACTTTTTTATTTTCTAAAGTAAAAGCCCGCTTTAGTTCAGACAATTCCCTTTTCCCATTCAAGTGCTCCCAAAGCAATTCCAAAGGTGCTTCACCATCATCCAGCGTTATGAAATCATAATACTCAAATACCCGTGGATCACTGAGTGATCTTAGCTCTGTATTGGCAAAGCCCCCACCCATGGCTACCGTAACATGGGGATAATGCTTTTTGATCCATTCCCCACACCTGAGAGAAGTATACAAATTACCTGGAAACGGCACTGATATACACACCAATTTGGGTTGATGAATGGCCATTTTGGACTCCAAAATCTGCAACAAAATACTGTCTATATAGCTAATTGGCTGATGCAGTACTGCATATAATTCATCAAAACTATTGGCAGACCTTCCAAGACTTTCTGCGTATCTGCTAAAGCCAAAATGCGGGTCAATGGTATCCTTGATTAGATCACTCAAGTCTTCTAAATACATGGTGGCCAAATATTTGGCCCTGTCTTGAATACCCATGGCACCAAATGCCCATGTTAAATCATCCGCTTGTGAAAACCTACTTGCTTCTGGTAACAGATTCCGCTTGCAAATGAGGTGCGCCAAGGTATTGCGCTTACCCTGCAAAAACAGCATCACTTCATCAATGGTTCTGATATAGTCTTCTTTCAAGGCCAGGATCCTTGCCGAGTTAGCATTTAATTCTGGCTGCTTTTTTTCAATTGCTTCAAACAATGACTCCAATCCTGATTTACTAAAAATGGCTAGGGTTACTTCTATCCCCAAATCAGCTTGAACAGCAGGAATATTTTTGGTATTGAAAAAACCTTTCAAATAAGCTGTTGCCGGATAAGGCGTATTCAACTGCGTGAAAGGTGGCGTAATCAGAAAAATAGGTGCATCCAAAGTGGGTGATTTATAAAGCAAATGTAGGTTTCTTTATTATTGGTCAAATTCCATTGAACCAACTAATACAAATTGCTTACTGGCTTCTCCGTTTTTTAATTTGTATTGCAATTGGCGAATTTTGCCAGCTGGTTTAACATTGGAATCATTTGTTTCATAGACAGGAAATCTCCTTGACAAACTAGATTCTACTACAGAAAAACTATCATGACCCATATATCCCTTACTTTCTTTGGAACCTTTAGCCAATTCCGGAAAATTGATTTGAGAAATTGATTTGCCTTTGTTGGGAGAAAATCCAACCACTTTTCCATAACTACCTGAACCTGCAGATTGTGTATAAATCAACAATTCAGGAAAGCCATCATGATCAAGATCTTCAATTTCTGCATTTAAAACAGGATCAAGTTCCATATCTGCTGTATCAATTAATCCTTTTAATCCGGATGTAATTATTCTAAGTTGTTGAATGGAACCTTTTCCCTTAACAACTACATCATAACTAATTCCTTGAAGAGATAATTTTTTCTCAAACGAAACTAGATTACTATCTACGCTTGCTGAAACTACTTTAACAGAAGTATCTTTTTGGAAGTCCGATTCTGAACTTTTTTTCATATCACTTTGAGAATTGGAACAAGAAGCACCTACAATGAGCAAAATAATACTTGCTAATAGACTAGACTTTTTCATGGTAAACTTTTATATAAGTTTTGCGAATTAAAAATAGTAGCTAATTAAATGACATCTAAATTTAATTAAAGAAATGGTTCAAGAAATGATGGACAAAGACATTCTGCTTTCCAAAATAGCATTAAGGATAGGCTGTAGAGAAGCTTGTGTAAAAGCGAATTTTATCAAGAAGTAGATTAATTTTGATTGACGAGTGGAAGGGTAAAATAAAAACTAGTTCCTTTGTTTTCTTCTGACTCCACCCAGATTTGACTTCCATGTCTTTGAATAAACTCCTTACAAAGTAGCAAACCCAAACCAGTCCCTTTTTCATTTTGGGTACCCAAAGTGCTTGGACCATGTTCTAGCTTAAATAAATTATCAAGACCAGCTTTGGAAATGCCCACACCATGATCCTGGATACAAATGACCCATTGCCCTTGATCCTGCTTCCAGGACAAGCGAATTCTATTACCGGGGAAACTGAATTTAATGGCATTACTGATTAAATTTCTAAGTACCGCATACATCATATCTATATCAACAGAGACTTCTATTGGCTCATGAGATGCTACAACTATCTCAAGAGATTTAAGTTTAGCGGTTTCATCAAAAAGTGCAATCGTATCTAGTATCAGATGCTGCAAATTGCAATTTGTGGGATGAAAATCCATTGATCCTCCATTGATCCTTGCCCAATCCAATAATTGAACCAATAAATTCATCACTTTTTGCGAAGATTTATAAATGCCCTCTGTCAATTCAGTAATATTTGTGAGATGGCTTTCCTGATTTTTTTTAAGCAATAGATTGCTCAACCCAATGATACTACTGATAGGATTTTTTAAATCATGACCAATTAATGAGAAAAACTTGTCTTTGGTAACATTTAATTCTACTAAGCGCAATTCATTAGTCTTATTCTCTGTTATGTCATAACAAGAACCTATATAACCTAAGAATTCATTGTCTAAGTCATAAAAGGGTCTGCCATGATCCCTAATCCATCTGTATTCCCCCTTATTATTCTTCATCCGATACTCCATCACAAATGCCTGTCTTTTTTCAAAATTGCTGACATAGATATCTAAACAATGTTGAAAATCATCAGGATGAACCCCTTCTGTCCAACCATTTCCAAATTCTTGTTCCATGGTTCTACCTGTAAAGTCTAACCAAGTTTTATTAAAGTGATCACAAAGCATATCTAATCTGGATCGCCAAATAAGCGCTGGAAATTCTTCAAAAATCTTTAGATATAATTCTTTGGCTTGGTTGATTTGAACCTGTTTTAACTGCAGCTTCTTATTTTCAGATTCTAGCAATTCCACGCGCTTCTGCAACTCCTGTAATTCGGGGGCAATCTTCATTGTTAGGGGTTATACAGTATGTAATAATCTAGCGTGGGTTCTAGATAATTTGCACTAGTAAGTTACAAAAATTTCATAGAAAAAAAACGAAATCTAAAGAATGCAGAAAACTTGTTTTTATCTATTTAATGAATACACCTGCTAATTAACCAAACTTCACCGAAGTCATGGTCAATGAACCTCCGACCGCTTTGTCATTAAAGAATTCAATATTATCCTTCTCCCCTTTTAAAGCCAATGTATAAATTAGGGGAAGATAATGCTCTGGTGTAGGAATGGCCATTAGTGCCTCTCTTCCTAATTGCTGGTATTGAATCAGACTATGGTGCTGACTATTGGAAATTAAGTCTTTGAATTTGTTGTTCATATGAACGGCCCAATCAAAACCATATTCGGGTTCATTTAATTTGTCCCATGCCACCATTCTTAGATTGTGGACCATATTACCACTACCCATGATCAATACCCCTTTTTTTCTAAGAGTATAAATTTCTTTAGCCAATTGATAATGATAGTTGGCGTCCTTGGTATAGTCAATACTTAATTGCAAAACAGGAATATCTGCCTTAGGATACATATGTCTAACAATAGACCAAGTTCCGTGATCCAATCCCCAATCATGTGATAATTCAACTTTAGTGGTATGTATTAAAGATGCCGTTTCTCTTGCCAATGCAGGATTTCCGGGTGCTGGATATTGTACATCAAACAATGCTTGAGGGAAGCCTCCAAAATCATGGATGGTAGGAGGAAAATCCATTTCTGTAATCATGGTGCCTTTAGTAAACCAGTGAGCAGAAACCACTAGCACAGCTTTGGGCGTTGGGATTTCCTGAGCCAACTTGGTCCATCGTTGACTAAATGCATTGTTTTCAATACCATTCATGGGAGAGCCATGACCAACAAAGACTACTGGCATTAATTGCTCTTGTTGTTCCAAATTGTCAGTGAACTGTTTTAGACTACTAAATGAATTGATGCCTGACATGATAATTCCCTTTGTTGCTAATTTTTAAAAACAAAATCCGTTCCAATTCTGATTTGAAACCAGGTATAACTAGTACACAAAGGTAGGGAGGTTCATTTACCATCATGAATTTTTAAGTACATTGTAAACTCAATTAATTGACCATGAGCCGTATTAGTTTTGAAGAAATGAAAGCCACTATTAAACAAGCTTTCTTAGTTGCTGGAATGCCCGAAGACAGGGCTGATACCTGTGCCCAAATACACACTGAATCCAGTTGCGATGGTGTTTATTCACATGGTTTAAATAGAGTAGAAAGATTTGTAGACTATATTCATCAAGGTTGGATAGATGTTCATGGAAGCCCAACATTGGATAAGAACTTAGGGGCATTAGAGATCTATAATGGAAATATGGGGCCCGGTATAATCAATGCACAGTTTGCCATGGATAGGGCTACGGAAATGGCTGCTAGCAATGGCCTGGGGTTGGTTGCATTGAATAATACTTCTCATTGGATGCGCGGCGGTGCATTTGGATGGCAGGCTGCTGAAAAAGGCTTTATTGGCATTTGCTGGACCAATACGGAGTCTTGTATGCCAGCTTGGGGTGGTACTTCATGTGCAATAGGAAATAATCCTTTTGTAATGGCCATTCCTAGAAAAGAAGGCCATTTAGTGTTTGACATGGCTATGTCACAATATTCCTATGGTAAATTGAGTGTTACAAGGTTGAAAAACGAACAACTTCCCTATCCTGGTGGGTTTGACCAAGAAGGAAATCTTTCTGTTGATCCAGGAGCCATAGAAACAACAAGAAGGTTATTGCCTATTGGATTTTGGAAGGGTTCAGGTTTTGCCATTATGCTGGACCTGATCTCCAGTTTGCTTTCTGGTGGACTTTCTACTGCTGCCATTGACAAACTTGCTAAAGGAAATTGCGGTAGTTGCTGTCAGGTATTTATTGCCATCAATCCACTTATGATTAATACACAGGAATTTATTGATAAGGTACTCTTCGAAACTGTGGAACAAATTAAGGGTTCTATTAGGGTTGATCCTGACAAACCACTTTCTTATCCTGGAGAGAATTCATTAAAAACCAGAATGGATCATTTAGCCAATGGCATAGTGGTTGATGACAGTATTTGGGCCAAAGTTAAAGAACTTGCAAAATTGCAATAATCTACTTCTTTATTTTTAAATACGCTTTAAAGTTCATCTGCAAAAGGTAAAGGTTTCCCAGAACTAATTAATGTGGGCATTTGCGCCTTCCACTGCCTTAACTGTACCGATAATATTTTGCTCAATGCTTGAACCTTATCTGGGTATCTAGTTGAGATGTCATGTAATTCACCCAGATCAATGGACAGTTGATACAATTCTTTTTTTCCATTGCGCTGGTTGTAGACCAACTTCCAATTACCCTGTCTTATGGCACTGAAATAATTAATACCCGGACCATCAGTTGGAATCCATTTATTGGGATAATGCCAAACCAAACTGCGGGTGCTATCCTGTAATAAGGGATTATTTAAAATGGGCAGAAAGCTTTTCCCATCAACAGTTTGAACCAATTTTGGATTTTTAATTCCAGCCATGCCCAGAATGCTTGGAAAAAAATCTTCCACTATTACAAATTGTTTGGCAATGGAATTGGCTGCTACTTTACCAGGCCATTTAACCAACATGGGAATACGAATGCCTCCTTCATAGACAGAACCCTTTCCTGCCCTTAATGGAAGGTTTTGTGAATGCGCTTCCCCACCTCTTTGTGGTTTTAAACTCAATCCGCCATTATCACTGATGAACATAATAATGGTATTGGATGCAATGCCTTTTTGATCTAACCAATCCATTAGATCTCCCAAACTTTTGTCCATTCCCTCTACTAGACTAGCGTACCTAGCTTCAATACTATCCAATCTTTTATCATAATATTTTTGAACAAAACGCTTGTCTGCCATGATGGGTGTGTGCACCGCATAATGCGCCATGTTAAGAAAAAAAGGTTGGTGATTTTTTACTGGTTGCTCCAATGCTTTAATGGCTTCAAGAGTTAAAGCTTCCGTTAAAAAACTATCGGTTCCAAAATATTCTTCTAAGTCAGGAACTGCTTGCGCACTGGCTTTACCGGGAAGATTTCCGTAATTGTCTTTACCCAAATAACTCTGTGGATGACCGGCTGCATGACCCGCAATATTTACCTGAAAGCCCATATTATAAGGGTTAGCACCAGGCGTTCCCATAGAAGCCCAATGTGCTTTACCCACATGAATATTATAATACCCCGCATCTGCTAAGAGCTTGGGGAAAGACGTAGCATAAACAGTTTTAGGAATATTGGGAACAGGACTTAGTCCATTGATATTCCAATCCACTGCTTGCATTTGCGTATCAGGGTTATCAGAACTATTATTTCTCTGGGGCGATGTCCAATTGGTGACCCCATGATGAGCCGCATTCATACCCGTCAATAAACTTGTTCTGGTAGGCGTGCAAACTGGCGTAGCATAGGCATTGGTAAATTTCATACCCTGACTAGCCAATCTTTCCATATTGGGTGTATGATACCTTTGATTCAGAGGGCTTTTTGCTTGATCAAAAGGTACAGAGCAATCTTGCCAACCCATATCGTCTACCAAGAATAAAATGATATTGGGTTTGGTTTGTCCAAGACTTGAAATAGGAACCCAAACTAATAACAGGAATAGTAGGTGAACTATTAGTTGTGCTGAATACTTGAAGCTGCGATTCACGACCTATTTGTTTTTGATTTGAAGTAATTTTTGGGCAAGTTCTTTTACCATTTCAGGATATTGACTAGCAAGGTTATTGCGCTCACTTGGATCCTTGCTTAAATTGTAGAGTTGGGGTTCTTTTGCGTTACCCAATTCTGTATCTGTATTTGGATCATAAGCAGGTCTATCACTGGGCTCAATATATTTCCAATTCCCTTCTATGATGGATAATGTGCCAGCTTGTTCAACCAACACCTGTCTTCCTTTTTTTGATTTACCAAGAAATGCATTCAATAGATTTTCACTATCAAATGAATTGCTTTTGGGTAACTCTTTTTTTAACAAGCTAGAGAAAGAAGCCAAGAAATCTATTTGGCAAACCAGGGCCTCAGAAACACCGGGCTGCACTTTTCCAGGCCAACTGATGATCATGGGTACACGAGTACCCGCTTCAAAAATACTATACTTACCACCGCGTAAAATACCGGCGGGTTTATGACCATTTAATTGGGTTACTGCTCCATCTTGATAACCATCGTCTAAGACAGGACCATTATCACTGCTAAAAACCACGATGGTATTTTTGCTCAATCCCAATAATTCTAACTCTTTTAAAATCTCTCCAACAGACCAATCCAATTGCAAAATAGCATCACCCCTATAACCCAATCCAGACTTGCCTTTGAACATGGTTGATGGCATTCTAGGAACATGTGGTTCAGTTAAAGCATAGGTCAAGAAAAAAGGTTCACGTTGGTGTTGGGTAATAAATGCTTTTGCTTTTTGCAAAAAAGTCAGGGGCATTTCCTCGTCTGTCCACCTGGCAGCTTTACCGCCACTCATATATCCTATTCTACCAATACCATTCACTATGGTATTGTCATGACCCTGACCTGGCGATGATTGCATTTTCAATAGCTCCGGATGCTCCTTTCCTATTGGGTCTGTACCAATCTTGTTTTTATAATCTACTTGAATGGGATCTGAACCATTAGCTGCAACTACTGTTTGATTTTCTAAAAATACCGTTGGCACGCGATCCGCAGTTGCAGGAAAAATAAAAGAATAATCAAAGCCAATTTCTTTTGGGCCGGGCTTGATGGGTTCGTTCCAGTTTTTGGTCACTGCATCACCCAAGCCCAAATGCCATTTACCCACTATACCTGTAGCATAACCAGCGGCTTTGAATTGTGATGCAAGGGTTGGTTGATTGGTTGGAATAATCAAAGCTGCGTCTCCTGTTAAGACCCCTGTTCCTTTAACCCGCCATGGATAATTACCTGTCATCAGCGCATAGCGCGATGGGGTGCAAGTTGCAGAACTACTATGTGCATTGGTAAAACGCAAACCAGCCGATGCAAGTTTATCTAAATGGGGTGTTTTGATTTTAGTGGCACCATAAGCACCAAGGTCTCCATATCCAAGATCATCAACATAAATCAATAATACATTGGGTTGACTATTTTGCGCACTTACTGTTCTATTAACAAACAGAAATAACAATAATAATAAAACTCGATATGGCATATGAGCTATTTGAAATAAGAATTAAATAAACGCTCTAATTGATCAAATCCCTTGATGGCTTTTTGGGGTAGCTTTTCTCCTTTTTCTCCAAAAACATATAGGGCCGTTTCTTTTTCAATGGTAATACTGGATTCATCAATTTGACCATTTGCGTCTTGAATGGCTTTGAAATTTAAGCCCAATGTTTGCGCCATGAACTGGTACACGGGTGTTCTTTTAGAAAGACCAAAATCGTGTTTGTCATTGGGTAAATGCACATTGCTAACTAATTGTTTGGCGCCATACCAATCATAGACTTTTTGTAAATAAGGAAAATCGTGTTCTGGCATTTTATCCGTCCAATCTCCTCCATCACTCACCACCAATTGTGGTCTAGGAGCAGCCATGGCAGCTATTTCTACATTATTGGTACCGCTGCCACAAGCGTGAATGGGCATGCCACTTTCACAAGGGCAACCTCCATAGAAATAAGAACTCAATGAGACTACAGGGGCACTTACTTTGATACGATCATCAATAGCCGTCATTAAAACGGTATGACTTCCTGCGCCGGACCCACCCGTCATAGCTACGCGATTGGAGTCAGCTTCTTTTAATGACAAGAGATAATCTAAAATTCGAATAGAACCAAGGACCTGAATGGTCATGGACAGACTTTTCCGATGGTTCTCAAAGGCAAATTGCAAAGTAGATTCACCCCAGGCAAATAAGTCATAAGAGAAAGCCATTGCACCCATCTTGGCCATGGCCGCACAGCGGTATTGACAGTCTGGTCTATAGCGTTGTTTTTCCCAGTGTCCATCTGGATTAAGGATTACAGGAATCTTTCCTTTGAATTGCATGGGTTTATACAAAGAGCCATTGATATAAACGCCTGGTAAAATTTCAATGGCAATATTTTCTACAGTATATCCATTGAACACTCTTTTAGCAGTGATAATGGGAGCCGTGCCCGGCGATGCTGGCAAGGGAGATAATTGCAGGGCTTTTAAAACTGCGGGTTTGAGAGAGTCCTTTCTTTTTTCCCACTCAGCTTTACCAGCATATTGGCTGGCAATCCTATCCATTTCTGCCCAACCCTCTTCTACATTCCATCGATAATATTCATAGACACTGAGCTTGTATTGTTTGTCCTTTTCCTTTTTTACTTTTAAGTCAAGGGGCTTTAACACATTATCCATAGTGGTTTCAACGTCTTGTCTAAATCGCCAATCGGCATAATTGACCCATTTGCCCTGAACCATGGAATCTGGGTATTTGATTTTGACCCCATACCGTTGCTCAATCTTGGTCAACACTTCCTTTAATGGACGCTTATAGCCTTCGTCGGAATTTTGTTGGGCTTTGATTTGCATTGAAAACAACAAATATAAAATCAAAAAGAAACCATATTTTCTTATTGCAATCATGGATGTTTTACTTTAAAATGATAAGCTCCTGAGCCAATAGACAATAGCAATTTCCCCTCGGTTCTTTGTATAACTTTTAGATCTATAAGATTGGTTAATGATTTTCCCGACTCTAGAACCAAGTCTTTTAAATTTGCCGGGATCTCAACCAATGCCCTTGTATTAGCTGGAATTTGAAGATTTAATTCAAAATCATCCGTTGTTTTTTTCCAATCAGTCTGAATCAATCCTTGAATGGATTCATAATTTACGGTAGCCTGTTTTAAATCTCCTACAATTTGTGGCCTAATTAAAATATGTTGAAATCCAATTCCATCTTCTGTTTGGCTAATCCCACCTAAACCTTCGTAAAACCATTCCATCAAATGACCAAGCATAAAATGATTATTGGAAACATTGGGCAATGCTTGCCAACTCTCGGTCAAAGCAGTTGCTCCATGGGCTAATTGAAATCCATATCCTGGTACATCATTTCTATTGTTCATGGCAAAAATCATATCACTTCTACCTGCTTGATCCAATGCTTTTAATAAATACCTATAACCAATATCACCTGCCGTAAGCGCAAAATTTCTATTGGTCAAATCTGTTACCAAATTATTTAGAACGGCTTGTCTATTAGCCGGCTCAACCAGATTCATATAAAGGGCCATGGCATTGGCTGTTTGGCTACCTGAGCCGTATTGACCAGTAGCTTCTTGGTAAAATGCTTGATTAAATGCTTGTTTTACGGCTGTACCCAATACCTGATAACGGTCTTGGTCTGACGTTTTTCCAAGCACTTTTGCAATCTTGGACATGATGTCTAAGTCATGATAATAAATAGCAGTGGCTGTAACACCTTTAGGAGTTAATTGTGATTCTCCGGGGCGTTTTGGACCAAGGTCAAACCAATCGCCCAAGCCATG